>JAKAVI010000284.1 GCA_021817355.1 Pseudomonadota bacterium
ACGATGTGCTGGCGCCTAAAACCATGGTCCGACGCCTTGATGTGGCAACTGCGTCAGGGGCCGATGTGGTGGTCACCGATTGGGCGGAGTTCGCCGAGAACGCGGATATCGAGCGCGCAAAGGTGTCACCGCGTTCAGCTGACTGGGCCTTGCTTGCGCGCGAGGGCGCCGAAATCGCCTGTGCCACCGGCTTCTGGGCTCCTGCCGCGCTGCTCTTGCGCCGGAGCGTGGTCGAGCAGATCGGTGGGTTCCGTGACGATCTGACATTCATCGACGATGCAAGGTTTCTGTTTGACGCGGCCCATTGTGGCGCCCGATTTGTTCACGCCCCGCATCTGGGAACCTATTATCGTGTAGGGCCAGGACGTCTCTCGCGTTGCGATCCCGCCAGATTCTGGCTCGATGTCCTGCATAATGGCGAGCAGGTCGAAGTCTTGTGGGGGCCCGCGGGACGCTTGATGCCGCACAGATAGGGGCGATCGGCAACATCTTTGACGGCACGGCGCGCAGTCTTTTTGAGGTTTCGTATCCCGCCTGGCGGCGAGCCCTGACCGCGCTTGCAGCGCTGGTATTCTCCTCCTCGGAGAGTCGAGACGTTAAGCGTTCGGGGTGCAGTTCCTCTCAGTGGCTAGTCTTTGGTTCGATCGACGCGACTTTCCAGCCACATGGCATTCAGAACCGAGAACATCACGGCGAAGCCAAGGCCCAAAACCCAGGAAAAGTACCACATACAACACTCCTAATAGGCGGTTTTCGAATTTTTGGTGATATCGCTGCCGCGTACAGGACCGCGCAGCACGTAGTAGACCCAGGACGTATAGGCGATGATGATCGGCAGAAAGATCACGACGGCGCCCAGCATGATGCCGAGCGTGAGCTTGCTTGATGAGGCGTCCCAGACCGTGAGACTGGCACTGGGATCGCTTGAGGAGGGCAGAAGGAAGGGGAAAAGTGCAAGGCCGGCGGTGGTGATGGTGCTGATGGGAACCAGTGCCGACGAGAGGAAGGCAAGGACCGGCATTTTGCGCAGCGCGATCGTGCCGACGGCGCCCAGAAGGGCTGCCCCGACCGCAAGCCAGAGCCAGGACCCGGCTGCAGTGGTGGCGATCCAGCTCATGGGCACCTGCAGCACATGCTTGAGGGTCGGGTTCGAAGGCCCATTATGGGCCATGACGCCCTGGATCTGATAACTGCCAAGGTGCGAAAGCCAGGCGCCTGCCAAAATGAAGAGTACGGCATAGAAAATGGCAGCAACGGGAATAACAGCGCGGGCCCGGGCCTGGACGGTGCTGTCGGTTTTGACATTGAGCCAGCAGGCGCCGTGCAGTGCGATCATGCTGAGGCTGACCAGCCCCACCAGCAGGGCAAACGGGTTGAGCAACCCCAGCAGTGAAATCGTTGAGTAAAAGCGCAGGTTCGCGTCGAAGTGGAAGGGCACGCCCAGAAAGAGGTTGCCAAAGGCAACTCCGAACACGAGCGCAGGAACGACACCGCCAAGCACAAGGGCCCAGTCCCACACCGTGCGCCAGAGGGGATGGTCAACCTTGCTGCGAAATTTAAACCCTACCGGGCGTAGGATCAGGGTCGCCAGCACCAGGAACATCGCCAGGTAGAAGCCGGAGAAGCTCGCCCCATAAAGGGTCGGCCAGGCGGCGAAGATGGCCCCGCCCCCCAGAATGAACCAGACCTGATTGCCTTCCCAGAAAGGGCCTACGGTGTTGAGCGCAATGCGCCGTTCCAGATCGGTGCGCCCGACGATCGGAAGCAGGAGCGCCGTACCGAGATCAAAACCATCCATGACGGCAAAGCCGATAAGCAGAATGCCCAGAAGTGCCCACCAGATGAGACGCAAGGTTGCATAGTCAAACATGGGACTACTCCGCGCCCGCTTTGACCAGAGACGGCGTGCCAGCCGTAGAGTCAGGTCCAAGGCGGATATATTTGGTGAGAAGGTAGAGGTCGACGACCAGCAGGCTCGAATAGAAGATGACAAAACCTATGAGGCTAAAGAGCACATTGCCCGCCGTGGTCGACGACACGCCAAGCGCGGTCGGCAGCACACCCTCGATCACCCAGGGCTGACGGCCATATTCGGCGACAATCCAGCCAAGTTCGGCTGCAATCCAGGGTAACGGCAGGCTGTAAAGCGCGGCCCGCAGGAACCATTTGTGTTCTGTGAGTCGGCATTTGGCCGAAAGCCAGAAGGCGATGGCAAAGAGCGCGATGAAGTAGAAGCCAAGTGCGACCATGACGCGGAAGGCCCAGAACAGCACCGGCACGTTGGGAATGGTACTTCTTGCGGCCGCATCAATCTGGGCAGGGGTCGCGTTCTGGATGTCGGGCCGAATGTGCTTTAGGAGAAGCGCATAGCCGAGATTCTCCACATGGGCGTTGAGAAGTTTGCGGGCGGCCAAATCGCCTGGTTTGTTCTTGAGGGTGTTCAAAGCCTTGTAGGCGATGAGACCGTCCAGGATGCGCGCATGGGCATCGGCAACCAGCGCGTGGATCCCGGGAACCTTCTTGTCGATCGACCTCGTGACGATGAGCCCGAGCACCCAGGGGACCTCAATCGCATCATAGGTGGTTCGCCGGGCAACGTCAGGAAGTCCGACAAGCGTGAAGGAAGCCGGCGCGGGCTCGGTGTGCCACATCGCCTCGATTGCGGCGATTTTCATCTTCTGGTTCTGGCCGGCGGTATAGCCCGATTCATCACCCAGAACGACGACGCAGAGCGCTGATGCCAGTCCGAAGCTTGCTGCGACGGTTATGGAGCGCAGAGCAAATTCACGGTGACGGCCACGCAGAAGATAGAAGGCGCTGATGGCAAGCACAAAGATCGATCCGGTGACATACCCGGCGCTGACCGTGTGCACGAATTTGGCCTGGGCAACGGGATTGAACAGCACCGCCATGAAGTTGGTTACTTCCATGCGCATGGTTGCAGGATTGAAATGTGCACCAACCGGATGCTGCATCCAGCCATTGGCGATAAGGATCCACAGCGCAGAGAGATTGGATCCGATGGCAAGCGCCCAGGTTGCAGTCAGGTGCTGCACCTTGGTGAGCCGGTCCCAGGCAAAAAAGAATAGCCCGATGAAGGTCGCCTCGAGGAAGAACGCCATCAGGCCTTCGATGGCAAGCGGTGCCCCAAAGACATCGCCGACATACTGCGAGTAATAGGCCCAATTGGTGCCGAACTGAAACTCCATGGTGATGCCGGTTGCAACACCCATGGCAAAATTGATGCCAAAGAGCATGCCCCAGAATTTGGTGAGATCACGCCAGATTGGCTTGTCGGTCATCACATAGACGGTCTCCATGATGCCGAGCAGAACCGAAAGTCCCAAGGTCAGCGGCACGAAGATGAAGTGATAGAGTGCAGTTATGGCAAACTGCAGTCGCGAAAGCTCGACAATGTGCATGAGAACGCCCCTTAGGATGCGCTGTCGGCGAAAAGATGATGCTCAAGCCGTTGCGGCGTCACTGTCAGCCGGTGGCTCGGCGAGAAGAAGAGGACGTAGAGGATGGAAAGCAGGATGAGCTTGGCAATGAGGAGCGCGATGACCTCTCGTCGGACGGAAGTCGGAAACATCTTGCGTCTCCGTTCTGGGCATCCGCGCCGCCTCTTGGCCACATCGGCCAGAGGAAGGAACTTGAGGCCCTGTTCGGTGTGAGCAATGCCTTTTCAGCACGTTTGTATCATTGATAGACATCAAAGTCATGGCAAAGCTGAAGGCATGGGGACACCGATCTCAGCCGGGGCTCGCCGGCGCATGGATAAGCCGAGAAAAGCCATGTGGCGCCGCTGCTGCGCGCAGACCTAAGACCCCAAAGCGCAGGCGTTTGGCATGGGACTTGGGGGAGCGTGGAGGGCCTTAAATGCGGGAACGCATGAACAGCTGCACGCTCCTTGAGCGGTATGAGAGATGGGTATTCTGATGATTTGGTCTGAAGCGTAAGATCAAAGTTGCACCCGTATCTCTTGGCTCCATCTAACCGTGTCAGTGTCCAGCATAGTTTGCCCCCGCTTCAAGGTGATGGCTTGACCGCCCCTCTTTCGTGACAGCCGTTCTGCCCTTCGTGGCTCGGCTTGCTGCTGGCGGCAGCAGATATCAGCCGTCAGCGCGCGCAGCGTGAGCGCATGGGCCGCGGCGTCGGTTGGTGGCGCAAGTGTGAGGCAACGCGCCTCAGTGCCGCACAGCTGCCGGATGGAATTGCGCCTTAAAGGGCCAGCTCGAGGAGGCGAGAGCGGCGGCGGTGGCGGCGGCGCGGGTTAAGAGCGACTTCGTCGCGAATGTTAGCCATGAGCTGCGTACCCCTCTGACCAGCA
>JAKAVI010000073.1 GCA_021817355.1 Pseudomonadota bacterium
ATCGGCCGTTCCGATTGCAGCCCCCAGCCGCTCCAAACCTTCGCCGGTGCGCGCCGAAATGGCGACCAGTGGCGCCCCTGCCACTTGGGGCAGCGCCGCATCGAGGGTTTGCCGCAATTCCGTGAGTTTGCCCTTTGGTTCGGCGAGCAGATCCCACTTGTTGAGCGCAAAGACAACGGCGCGCCCTTCGCGGGCGATGAGATCGGCAATCGAAAGGTCCTGCTTTTCGAAAGGGTGGGCGGCGTCCATGACCAGCACCACACATTCTGCAAAGCGGATGGCCTCAAGACTTGAGCCGACTGCGAGTTCCTCCAGTGTCTTGCCTGCCACGCGCGCCTTTTTGCGCATGCCCGCGGTGTCGTAGATAAGGACCGGGCGACCTTCGATCTGCCAGGGTGCAGCGATGGCGTCGCGGGTGATCCCGGCTTCCGGTCCGGTGAGGGCCCGTTCGCTGCCGATCAGGCGATTGAACAGGCTTGACTTGCCGACATTGGGTCTGCCGACAAGCGCAATGCGCAGCGGCTTGACGGCGTCGGCGAAGACCTCGTCATCAGCCTCCTTGGGCGCGCGCGGCGCATGCGCCTGCAATTGGTCAAAAATCTCCCCCACACCCAGGCCGTGCTCGGCAGAAACCGCAATGGGCTCGCCAAATCCGAGGCCATAGGCCTCGTCAAAACCTGCCTGCGAGGCGCGGCTCTCGCATTTGTTGACCACAAGGATAACCGGCTTGCCCGAGCGGCGCAGGCTGAGGGCAATGGTCTCATCTCCGGCTGTAAGCCCTTCGCGCCCGTCAATCACAAAGAGGCACACATCCGCCTCCGCGATGGCCTGGCGCGACTGCAGCGTCATGCGCTGGGCCAGACTGCCGTCGGGACCCATCTCAAATCCAGCGGTATCGACGAGACGCAGTGACATCCCGTCACGTTCGACCAGTGCCTCCTGGCGATCGCGGGTGACCCCTGGAGTGTCATGCACGATGGCCAGACGGCGTCCGGCAAGCCGGTTGTACAGTGTTGACTTGCCGACATTGGGTCGGCCGATGATGGCAACGCTCAGCATGGCTACCTTGAGAGCCGATGGCGCTCACATTGTCCAGTTGGGGCATGAGCCCACGATACATGCAACGCAGGCACTGGCCTAACGCAGTGCCACGAGTTCTGCGCCGCGGGTATAAAGATAGACCATCTGGTTGGCGACGACCGGACTGATGATTTCGCCGTCCGGAATGGAGATCCGTCCCAGCACATCGCCGGTATAGGGTGAAATCGATTCGGCATGGCCGTCAGAGGACGTCACGATCAGACGATTGGAGACCAGTATCGGACCTGCCCATACGATCGGTCCCTCGTGGTTCCCGGGATCTTCCCATCGCGAAAAACTATGTATCCACTTCACCTTGCCGGTCTTGCGCTCAAGACACAGCAGCTGATTTCTAGTGGTCATCACATAGACAACCTCGCCGGCGACCCAGGGGGTGTAGATACCCGTGATGTCCTTGGTCCACACCCGCTCTCCGGTGCTCAGCTTAATGGCGGCCATCAAGCCCGAATGGCTGATGGCAAAGACCATGTCGCGATCCACCACAGGCTCCGCGGCGATGTCGTCAATCTCGCCCAGCGCAGTGATGCTGTGGAGTTTGGTGAGCGTGTCAGACCAGGCAACATGACCATTGGTCACGCGAATGGCGAAGAGTTCCCCGGAGGTGTAGGGCGCGATCACATATTCATCGGCCACCGCCACGCTCGAAGCCTTCAGGATCGAGGCATGTTCGGCGATCCCCTCCTGCTCCCACAACTCGTGGCCGTTCGTCTCGTTGAGGACGTGCAGCTTGTTGTCGACTGAGGAGACGAAGACCCGTCCGCCATTGCCCACCGGCGCATTCATGAAGGGCGTGCCGATATGGGTGCGCCACAAGGTCTTGCCGCTGGCCGGATCGAGCGCCAGGACGTCACCAAATCCGGTGGAGACAAATATCCGCCCGTTGTCGGAACCAAGTCCCCCGCCATAGCCCTTGGTGGGGTCAACACGGCTGTCGCTGCCAATCACTCCGAAGGTCAGTTCATTGAGGAGGCTCTGCTCGCCTTTGGGCGCCACCGACCGCTTCCACAGCCGCACACCTGTGGTCGCGTTGAAGGCATAGACGTGATTGGCGGAATCAATCACAAAAATCCGCCCGCCGGTGACAATGGGAGGCGCCGAGAGCCGCGATTCGCTGTCCGAACCTTTGCCAGCCTCATGCTCCCAGACCACGCGCAGCGGTCCCGATGCCATGAGGTGATACATGGCGTTGGTGGCATAGCCTCCGGCTTCAGGCCAATTGTGATTGACGTAAGGCGCGGGAAGCACCACCGGGACAGACTTCAATTTCGGATCAGGACGCAGCTCATTGGCTTCGGTCAGCACCGGAATGCGGGTGCCCTTGAGATTGGATTTGGTGGGCTGGCTGGCAAACCAGCGAGAAACCGCACCAAGGCCCAGCTGATCCAGCGTCCCGCAGCCTGCCAGCGACAGGGCGAGCCCAAGACAAAGCGACAGGCTCAAGGTCCGACACAGCGTCGATGACTTCATCGGTGAGCATGGCCTCGACGTTGATGGGACTTCGGAGCGGCCGCAGCCGGACTATGCCCGGCTTTTGCGGGTACGGCCGGCGCTGTGGCCGCGCTGGCTGCAGGTGCCGTGGCGGGCGGAGGTACCACACCATAGGCCTTGTCACCGCCGGCATGGAGGAAGGTGGCCATCACCTTGGCGCGCTGACGCACGCCGATCGGGGCTTCAATATTGGCCGCCAACGCTTGATATTCCTTCGCGGCCAGCGCCAATTTGCCATCGCGATAATCGGCATAGGCGAGAATTTCCCGGGCCATGAACCGCCAGGGGCTGGCGGTCGCGGTCAAAGGTGCCAGGAGCGCTTCAAGCTGCAGCCGCGGCATCGTATCGGCGAGCATCCAGCCCTCACGCAGCTTGGCAACAGCGGCAAGAAGCGGATTATCGCCTGCTGCCACCTTCTTATAGAGCGTGAGCGCATCGGCACGGTGACCGGCGGCCAGGAGCGCATCGGCATTGTGCAGGCGGGACACCACGGCATAGCCGGGCGGCGCCGTGTCAGCGATCTTGGCAAAGGCCGTCGCGGCCTGCGCCGCATGGCCCGACGCCATCAGCGCTTCGGCCGCCATGTAGGCCTGCGACGCCTTCAGGCTGGCGCGATGCTGATAATAACGCCAGACCTGATAACCTGCGGCCGCCAGGATAAGGAGCGCCACCACAGCGATGACGTAATCGCCATAGCGCTTCCACAGCTGCGCATAACGCTCGCGGCGGACTTCCTCCTCGATTTCGCGGAAGATGTCGGACACCAAATATTCCTTAGGCTGGGATCGACCGAAGCTTCAGGGTGCCACTCCCAAGTCTCCGACCAACGTCTTGACGGCGAAGGATGATTAGCGGCTTGGACGGCAATCCGCAACTCGCGATATGCGGGGCGACGCCTCTTGCGGCCGGTCCTGGCCGCAAAGCCCGGCTTTACCGGATGTGGAATATCTCCGCATAATAGCGTCCCAAGGTTGGCTCGGCGCCGTGAAGGAGGCCATATGACTGCGGTCGATCAGGCTCCAAACGGGGCGCGGGCCTCACGTGACACCCCTTTGGGGCTGCGCATCGCGATCATCTGCGCGATGATGGGCACCTTCATGCAGGTGCTCGATTCGACCATTGCCAACGTCGCCCTGCCCTATATGCAGGGCACCTTGCAGGCCAGCCGCGACCAGATCACCTGGGTGCTCACCTCCTACCTCGTGGCCGCCGCGGTCATGACCGCCCCCGTAGGCTGGCTCTCTGCCCGCATCGGGCGAAAACCCTATTTTTTGATCAGCATGGCCGGGTTCACCCTCACCTCGGCGATGTGCGGCGCGGCCCAGTCACTCGACCAGATGATCGTCTTCCGCATGCTCCAGGGCCTTTTTGGCGCCGCACTCTCGCCCCTGTCACAGGCCGTGGTGATGGACCGCTTCCCCCCCGAAAAGCGCGGCATGATCATGTCCATCTGGGGCATGGTGGTGATGGTGGGACCAATCATGGGGCCCACTCTGGGCGGCTGGCTGACGGAAAATTATTCCTGGCGCTGGGTCTTTTACGTGAACGTCCCTGTGGGGATTTTTGCATTTCTGGGAATTCTTATCTTTCTTTCCGAAGAAAAAAAGCATGAGGCCAAGAAATTTGACTGGACTGGATTTGTATTCTTCGCGGTGGCGATTGCAGCACTTCAGTTCATGCTCGATCGCGGGACCTCAAAAGACTGGTTCTCATCTGGTGAAATCATCACAGAAGCCGTT
>JAKAVI010000059.1 GCA_021817355.1 Pseudomonadota bacterium
CGGGGCTCAAGGCCCCGTCTCGTGTTTTGGGCCCAGGGGCCCCACCAGGACACCTCGCATGAAACGTCGCCGCATGATCTATGAGGGCAAGGCCAAAATCCTTTACGAAGGGCCCGAGCCTGGAACCTTGATCCAGTACTTCAAGGACGACACGACCGCCTTCGACGCCACCAAGAAGGCGACGCTCGATGGCAAGGGCGTTCTCAACAACCGCATCAGCGAATATCTGATGACGCAGCTGAACGCGATCGGAGTGCCGACGCACTTTGTCCGGCGCCTTAACATGCGCGAACAGCTGGTCAAGGAAGTCGAGATCATCCCGCTTGAGGTCGTGGTACGCAATGTTGCCGCCGGCTCGATGTCGAAGCGGCTGGGAATTGACGAGGGCACCCCGCTGCCGCGCTCGATCATCGAATATTACTACAAGAACGATCAGCTCCATGATCCGTGGGTGTCGGAAGAACACATTACCGCCTTCGGCTGGGCCAGTCCGCAGGATCTGGACGACATCGTCAACCTCACGATTCGCATCAATGACTTTCTCTCGGGACTGTTCCTCGGGGCAGGCATCAAGCTCGTCGACTTCAAGGTCGAATTTGGCCGCCTGTGGGAGAACGATTATATGCGGATCGTGCTGGCCGACGAGATCAGTCCCGATTCCTGCCGGTTGTGGGACGTCAATTCGAATGAGAAGATGGATAAGGACCGCTTCCGCCGCGACCTTGGCGGGGTTGTCGAGGCTTATTCCGAAGTTGCCCGCCGGCTGGGAATTATGCCCGAATCAATGCAAGGAGAGGCCAAAGGTCCTGTCCTTGTGAAATGAGCATCTCCATGAAAGCGCGCGTCTTTGTAACCTTGAAGAGCGGGGTCCTTGATCCCCAGGGCAAGGCCATCGGTCATGCCCTGCAGGGGCTTGGTTTTGACGGTGTCGGCGAGGTCCGCCAGGGCAAGGTAATCGATCTTGAGCTGGCCGAAACCGATGCAACCAGGGCGCGGGCTGTGGTCAAGGAGATGTGTGAGCAGCTGCTTGCCAACACCGTGATCGAAAAATACGAAATCGAACTAAAATCCTAGCCAGTGGTACAGGGCTTTCAGTTCACAGTTGTAAACGCCCGCGTTCAGCAAAGCAGAATCGCTTGCGGGCAAAAGCTCCAAGTCCAGGGCGAATGGTGCCATCCATGAGAGCTGCCGTCATCGTCTTTCCAGCGTCCAACTGCGACCGCGATGCGGCGAGCGCGCTTGAAGAGCTCACCGGTCAAACGCCCCAGATGGTGTGGCATCAGCAGAGCGAGTTGCCAGCAGGCATCGATCTGGTCGTGCTTCCGGGGGGCTTTTCCTATGGCGATTACCTGCGCACCGGGGCCATGGCCGCGCACTCCAATATCATGCGCGCAGTCAGGGCCCATGCCGACAGAGGGGGCGCGGTCCTGGGGATCTGCAATGGCTTTCAGGTCCTGACAGAGACCCACATGCTGCCGGGCGTCTTGATGCGCAACGCCGGGCTGAAATTCGTCTGCCACATGACCGAATTGGTTGTGAACGAAAGCCAGTCGGCTTTTACCCGCAGGTATACTGCCGGGCAACGCGTAGCTTTCCCGGTGGCCCACGGTGAGGGCAACTACTTTGCTGATGCAACGACGCTGGATCGGCTTGAAGGCGATGGGCGTGTGGCCTTTCGCTATGCGCCTGGACACAATTGCAATGGCTCGGTGCGCGACATTGCCGGAATTCTGTCCGAGAAACGCAATGTTTTGGGATTGATGCCGCACCCCGAGCGGGTGTGCGATCCGCTGTTGGGCGGCACGGATGGACGAGCGCTGTTCCAAAGCCTGATCGAAACGCTGGGATGAGGCCATACTGGTCTGGCGACGATACGTGTACGTAAGGGTGCTGGCAGCAAAGGGAAGGCGGGCCTTGGCCATGCCGAGCGGTGAGGAACTGTGACTGTGAGTGGGATAACGCCGGAACTTGTTGCCGAACATGGCCTGAGCGCCGAGGAGTATGGCCGCATTCTCGAGCTTCTCGGCCGTGCCCCCAACCTTGTTGAGTTGGGAATATTCAGCGTCATGTGGTCCGAGCACTGCTCCTATAAGTCAACCCGGGTGCATTTGCGCCGTCTGCCGACCAAGGCACCGTGGGTCATACAGGGCCCGGGAGAAAATGCCGGGGTCGTCGATATTGGCGATGGCGATGCGGCTGTGTTCAAGATGGAAAGCCACAACCATCCAAGTTTCATCGAGCCCTATCAGGGGGCTGCGACAGGTGTCGGTGGTATCATGCGCGATGTCTTCACGATGGGCGCCCGGCCGATCGCAATGCTGAATGCCCTGCGCTTTGGTGCACCACAGCATCCCAAGACACGCCATCTTGTGTCCGGTGTTGTGGCTGGCATCGGCGGCTATGGCAACTGCATGGGGGTGCCAACAGTCGGGGGCGAGGTCAATTTTCACCGCTCCTATAATGGCAACATTCTCGTCAATGCGATGTGCGTGGGGCTTGCCCGGACCGACAAGATCTTTCTGTCGGCTGCCAAAGGGGCTGGCAATCCGGTCGTCTATATCGGTTCAAAAACGGGACGTGACGGCATTCACGGGGCGACGATGGCTTCGGCTGAATTTGGTGAGGACGCGCAGGAAAAGCGTCCCACGGTGCAGGTCGGTGATCCCTTCACCGAAAAGCTGCTGCTCGAAGCTTGCCTCGAATTGATGGCGACCGATGCGATTATTGCCATTCAGGATATGGGGGCGGCGGGTCTGACCTCCTCGTCGGCCGAGATGGCCGACAAGGGCGGTTCTGGTATCGAGCTGGATCTCGACAACGTGCCGCAGCGCGAAGACCAGATGAGCGCCTATGAGATGATGCTCTCGGAAAGCCAGGAACGCATGCTCGCGGTGCTGAAGCCTGGGCGGGAGGAGCAGGCAGAAGCGATCTTCAAAAAATGGGAACTTGATTTTGCTGTCATCGGTGTCACTACCCTCACCGATCGCCTCGTGGTCCGGCACAAAGGCCAGGTAGTCGCCGATCTTCCGGTAGGTGCGCTTTCAAATGCCGCGCCGCTCTATGAGCGAGCCTTCGATCGCCGGCCGGCCGCATCAGGTGTTGCGCTCTATGATCCGAGCCGGCCCCTCGGAGAATGTCTGCTGCGCCTGCTTGGTTCGCCGGATCTGTGTGCGCGTCGCTGGATCTGGGAACAGTACGACCACACCGTGATGAACGACACGGTACAGCGTCCTGGCGGCGATGCAGCGGTTGTGCGCGTCCACGCCAGCCAGAAGGCGTTGGCGATGACCTGCGACGTGACACCACGCTACTGTTTTGCCAATCCTTTCGAGGGCGGCAAGCAAGCGGTGGCGGAGGCCTGTCGCAATCTCTCGGCCGTGGGCGCACGCCCGCTTGCGGCGACTGACAATCTCAATTTCGGCAATCCGCAGAAGCCTGAAATCATGTGGCAGATCGTGGCTGCGATTGATGGCATCGCCGAGGCCTGCCGTATGCTTGATTGTCCCATCGTCTCGGGCAATTGCTCGCTCTACAATGAAACCAACGGCGAGGGGATCCTGCCGACGCCGACGATCGGCGCCATCGGGCTCATCAGTAACGTGCAGCGGATGGCAAGTGTCGCCTTCAAGCGCGAGGGTGATGTTCTGCTGCTCATTGGCCATACGCGAGGTCATCTCGGCCAGTCGATCTTTCTGCGGGAGATCGAGGGCCGCGAGGAGGGGACGGCGCCGCCGGTCAACCTGGCGGAGGAGCGCGATCACGCGGCATTTGTGCGCGGCTTGATCGAGGCGGGACGTGTCGATACCTGCCATGATGTGGGCGATGGCGGTCTGCTCGTGGCGGTCAGTGAAATGGCATTGGCCGGAAGTATTGGGGTTGCGCTTGCTCCCGACGCAGGCGAATTCGGGCCTGGCACAGGTTCAGCCGATGCGGTTGGCTTTTGGTTTGGCGAGGATCAGGGGCGTTATTTGATGTCCGTGCCTCCTGCCCGGGCCGGCGAGGTTCTTGTCGAAGCGCAGCGGCGCCATCTGCCGTGCTGGCAGATCGGCAAGGTGGGCGGGGATCAATTGGTCGTAGGTGGAACCAAACTCAGTCTTGAGCAATTGCGTGCAGCACATGAAGGCTGGTTTCCGGCCTATATGGGAGGCAGTGAGCTGCCGCCTGTGAACTGATGCGGCCAGTGGCTTTTAAGTGCAGGCGGCGCGTGCCGCAGCGCCGGCGCAAATTTGGTACAATGAGCTGAACAGAAAATAGGTGCTGGAATGGCAATGCAGGCCGCAGAGATCGAAAGGCTGATCAAGGAGGCGTTTCCGGATGCGAGATCG
>JAKAVI010000383.1 GCA_021817355.1 Pseudomonadota bacterium
AGCTCGCCGTCTCTTTTCCGACGGCCAGCACGGCGCTGGAAAATCTCGCCAAGATAAACGTGGTGCGCGAGTCCACGGGACGACAGCGCGGCCGGATTTACGCCTATTCGGAGTATCTGGCGTTGCTCGAACGCGGCACCGAACCTTTGCCAGCCTGACGTGTAGTGGAAGATCAAAACCAGCGCTACGATATCGCGATGGAGGCGACACGGGAGGGAAGGCAAAACTTGTGGGCGGTATGTGCGCGTACCCAACCCGACGATCTGAACGACGTGAAGATTGGCGCGATCAGCCTTCATCGGCGGCTGCACTGTCGAGCACATCCCGACGAAGCCTGCCGATCGCGAATCAGGTGTAGCTCCTCGAACTATGAAAGCCACGTGGCTTCGGCGACAGCTCTCCTGCACACTTTAGGCAAGTCGCGCGAACAGCCATCGACCGTCAGAAGCTAGATGTTTAGTCCCGGCACTTGCTGAAGCGGAAGAGCGCGCGTTGGCAAAGCAGAAATCGCGCACTGGACCCAAACGCGCTGCGCCTTTGCGGACATCCTGTTGAGCTGTTCGATCCGACAGGTCGCGGAGCTTGAAAACGAAATTCCCGTACAGCCTGTGGAAACCTTTTGCTATAAATTATTAGTGCGGGGGAGTTGTCGTGTAATGATGCCTTCAACAAGCGCACAAAGGACAGCTCTTACGGCCCGTGCCTTGGCTTCTCGCTTTTTGTGCTCAATGAGGTCAGAGAGCTGACGGTATCCTTCTTCTGGCGTGGCCTGCGATACCGTCAGAAATACCGTCAAAAAATATTTTGCCAAACGAGTGGCGGTATGCCCACGGGATATGGGCTGAGATCGGTGATGATTCCGATCCAGCGGTATCCGCCATTCCGATTTGATTGCGCCCACCGGAAGAGCCCTCTGCTGACCCCGCGCCGAGCTCGTTGGAAGGCAGGCAGCCAGGCGGTCCATTCGGTGGCCGCCCAGATGAAGCCGAGAACGACGAGGCTGACGAGAAGCACTTGGCCCCAGAGGATGTTGGTCACGGACATGCCGACGGCTCATCGGGCCGGCGGGTGCCCCGCGCAAGTGCCAAATCGCCTTGGGCGTAGATTGGAAGACGCTATCCTGCGAATCTGACGAGGCATTCTTCGGGCCGATCCTCGGCTCCCAATCGAACGACGTGTTGACAATGTCAGTACGGTCGCTTATGTTTAAGCCAACAGGAGAATTTCATGGCGCAGCCGATCCGCAAGGATGACATCATCCAAATCCGGGCGCCCGCCGAGACCAAGGCGATGCTGAACCGCGCCGCCCGGCTGCGCGGTCAGAAACTGTCGGAGTTCATGCTGGAAAGCGCAAGACGCCAAGCCGAGGAGGCCATCCTCGATCAACGGGTGTTCTTCCTCGATGCCAAGGCCCATGCGGCGTTCTTGGCTCTGCTAGATGCGCCGGCCAAACCCAACGCGGCCTTGCGGGCCTTGGTGGCGCGCAAACCCCAATGGCAGCGCTGAACGGGCCTCGCGCGCGTGGCAACCACACAAGAGATCCTGCCGCCGGAGCGCTTGCGCGCCGATCATGACGTTTCGAGCTTTGCGAACGGCAAACATCCGGCGCTCGATCGCTGGCTCACGGAAGGGGCCGTTGCGAGCGAAGGGTTGTCGGCCCGCACCTATGTCGTCTGTCGTGCGGACGCGCCGCTGCGGGTCGTGGGCTATTACGCCGTATCGACGGCGATGGAGGAACGCCAAGCCCTTCCCAGCGCCAAGCTGCGGCGCGGCATGCCCGATCAGGTGCCACTGTTGCTGATCGGCCGCTTGGCCGTCGATGTGTCCGTCCAAGGTCGCGGCCTCGGCGCGGATCTGTTGGCCGATGCTGTCCGCCGGTGCTGTGCCGCGGCCGACATCGCCGGTGCCCGCGCCATCCTTGCCCATGCGATCGATGGCGAGGCGGCAGGGTTCTATGCGCATCACGGCTTCGTCCATTCGAGCTTGGGCGATCGCATCATGTTGCTCCCGATCGAGACGGCCAGAGCATCTTTGGTCGGTTGACGAAAGCCTAAAGACCAAGGTCTTTCTTGCGGCCAAAGTCCGAGGCTCTTGCCTCGCGTGACCGGCAAACGCGGAAGCGCCAGCGGGTGCCCGGTAAGGATAGGATAAAATTGGCTGGGGCAGGCAGAGCCATAGCGGCTATCATGGTGAAGACGAAGCGGCGGTCGCTTTGGACAGTCGCTTATCGAGCGTGACGAGTTCTGCGGCGGCTGGCCCGCCTACTAAGCCGCCCGCCAAAACGCCGGCGGCGCCTCCAAGCTCGGCCCCGTAGGTCGCCCCGGCGATACCTCCGGCTATAGTGCCGATAGCTTCTCCTGCTGCGCCGCCACCGAATACAAATTCAACCTCTTCCATCGTCAATTCCTGCAGCATCGCCAATGCGCAGTGGAACGTGAGGCCGTCCAGCTTCTAGATTATCTCCTCAATCCAGACCAGCTGGCCCGCTCATGGGTGCCAACGATACAGTAGTTCCTGGCGCATGCGCACGGGGTGGAGAAAGTGGTCATCGCGCGGGCCGTGGCTTAGGCCTGAGTTGAGGCAGGGAGCCAGCGGTAGAGCGTCGGGACGGATACGCCCAGATTGCGCGCCACTTCCTTGGGTGGCACGCCGCTGGCGAGCAGCTTCCTGGCCGACTGCATCTTGCTGTCTGTCATCTTCGGCTTGCGGCCCCCTTTGCGGCCGAACTGCCTGGCAACTTCCAGTCCTGCCCGCGTCCGCTCGACAGTCAATTCATGTTCCATTTCCGCTAGCCTGGCCATCACCTCGAAGAAGAAATGCCCAGCGGGTGCACCAGTGTCGATGGAGTCGGTAAGGCTCTTGAACTGAATGCCGCGCCTCTCCAGTTCACGGATCAGATCGACCATTTGCTTCACCGATTTGCCAAGGCGGTCGAGCTTACAGACCACAAATGTATCGCCCTCGTGCAGTCGAACGAGCTGACTTTGTAATGCGGCTGGCGGTGCCGGTGTGGCAGGTAGGTGATCGTCATAGAGCCTTTCACAATCCGCCGCTCTCAGGGCCTCGCGTTGCGCCGCGAGGGTCTGATGCTGTGTCGAGCCCCTTGCGTATCCGATCAGCATGGGCGCTCTTGATCCACATTGGCCGCAGCCTGACGCAAGGCGGGCAGTTGGCTGAGCAACTCGGGCAGCGCTGTCTGTACGGTATCCCACACCACACCGAGGTCGATATCGAAGTAGCCATGGGCTATACGGTTCCGCATGCCCCGGATGTTCCGCCACGGCAGCCGCGTATGTTTTAGAACGAACGTCGGATAGCGATCCATCACCTTCGTGACTGCCTCGCCGATGACGATCAAGCACATGATCACTGCTTGCTGGGTGCGCTTGTCGGCCAGAAAATCAGTCTTGGAGAGCCCCTCCACGAAATGGCACGCATCGGTCGCGGCCTGTTGCATGTGGTCGAGGTAATCAGATAATCGGCTTTCGCTCATACCGGCTGTGCCTCCGCAAGCACCTTGTCGCGGAACTTCGGTGGCAAGTCACCTGGCGTCAGCACATCGACTTCAACGCCAAGTATGTCCCTCAACTCTTCTTGCAAGCCGCCAAGGTCGAACAGCGTCAAGCCGGGCAATGCATCGACCAGCAGATCGAGGTCGCTACCATCCTGATCTGTTCCGTACAGCACGGAACCGAAGACGCGCGGATTGGCTGTCCGGAAACGGCTTACTACCTCACGCACCGCATGACGCTTTTGAGCGAGCGCAGCCGATGGACGCATAGCCGATAGTCTTTATAGAAGTTCGGTAACACCATAGGGGGTCAAGGGGCATGTTTCAAGAAACATTTACGAGAATCGACAAACAACGGATTGGATGACCGACCACCAAGCAACTGGGAAGGTACGACCGGCGGCCCTTGAGCCTCCTTCACAGCGCATTGGACGTGTCAGAGATTTCCGGATCGGCCCAGAAAAGCAACCTCGCTGTAAAAAAGCGCTAGGCATTGAAACGGCGGCATTAATCCCATCAGACCAGGGGGCCAACCGGCGCCGAGAGCTACCCCACCTCAAGCGGAAATGCCGTCCCCGTATCAAACCACTATAGCGTTTAGGCAATGGGGTCCTCATTCGGTGCTGACTTGCAATCTGCCGCGCGTGGCGTGAAGCGGTGCGTGCCGGATCACATTGAAGGCTTGCCAGAGTCTTGCCTCGTGTGACTGGCAAACGCGGAAGCGCCAGCGGGTGCCCGGTAAGGATAGGATAAAATTGGCTGGGGCAGGCAGAGCCATAGCGGCTATCATGGTGAAGACGAAGCGGC
>JAKAVI010000184.1 GCA_021817355.1 Pseudomonadota bacterium
CGGCTGCTTTCTGGCCGGTACCCATATTCTTACCGCTGACGGCTATCGCGCGATAGAAACACTTTGCGCGGGCGACATGGTGGCAACCCGCTTCGCCAAATTTACAGCGATCAAGGTCGTTGGCAGCTTCTCACTTGCTACTTCTGGCTCCGCGCATGAAGAACTCGTTCATTTGCGCCCCGTCTGGGTGAAGCGTGGCGCGTTTGCGGACAATGTGCCAAGTGCGGATCTGTGCCTGACGGCATCACATGCAGTTTATGTCGACGGTTATCTGGTTCCCGTGGGGCAACTCGTCAACGGTGTGACCATCCTGTTCGACCGGGCGGTGCATGCACAACCGCTCAGATTCTACCATATCGAGCTTGAACATCACGACGTTCTCGATGCGGACGGGGCCCCGTGCGAGTCGTTGCGCGCACCTGCGGTCCAGGCCTGCGCGCCGGTTCTCACTTTTAACGGCGCGCACAGTGAACTGAAGTCGCGCCTTCGCAGTGCAACCTCCATCCTGATCGACCGACGGCAGCCGATCGACGTCATACGCGACGAAATCGAAGAGCGCGCACTCAGTCTGGCGCGGGCGGCCTAGAGTTTCGTTTGTCGCCTGTCCGGCACATTCTCATTGACGTACGTTCCAGCTGACCGCCAGCCGTGGCAACGCTGCTATGCCGTTGCGCTCAAGGGACAACGCCTCAGGGCCCGAACGCAAAGATTTTGCCGCGCCACGGCACGGAGATGGCGGCGGACTGCTGTTTTGGTCGCGCCCGTCACCTCTGTCGCCTCCGTGGTCGCGGCTGGTGGGCAGAACGCCGCAAAAGGCGAGTGAGCTTGCCCGGCACGGAGATCTCAAGCCATGGCCGCCTGCGCAGCGACGCTGCCACCGCCCAGGATGCTCCCGAAATAAGTGTCGAAACGCAGATCTCCGACCAGTCGGACCTACTGGCGTAATTGGTGCCAAGAATTGGTACCCAAACCAGGAGGGTAAAGAGGCTGACCATCACAGCTTCGAGGGTTGCGGCAAGTCTCGGCAACAGCGCCAAGAAAATGCCAATGCCCGCGGCGATGTGGGCCGCACCTGTGGCGTAGGCAAGAACCGTGTGCGCGGGCATCCACGCTGGAATGAGTGACGCAGTGAGTTTGAGGTAGAAGATATGCGAGAGCCCGATGGCCGGCAGTGCGAGAGCAAAGAGCAGGCGGGAGGCCGTAAGACCGTGAACAGGGTCTCTGCTGCGATCCCGCGGCGAGGCAAGCAGAAATATGGTCCAGCTACCGGTCACGAAAATCAGGCTTTCACTGAAGTCTTCCCAGTACTCCTCGACAAAAAGATGGGTTCTGAGCATCGGCATCTTGGCGAACAGCAGTGCCAGCCAGAACAGCGTGAGTGCAAAGGCTGAGAACCTCGCTGTTCTTTTACTAAGAAGGCCCGCGCCCGCGAGCAGCAGGACAATGCCGCAGAACTCGGCCACCGAGCCGTATCTACCCAGCTCATTGGCAAGTGGCAGCCACTCCTTATAAAAGCCGTTCCAGGTGACCGTGAGCGCGCCCAATACCAGACAGCCGATCGCAAACAGCAATTGGCCCGGCCGCATGGTGTGCATGGTGAACCTCTCCAAGGTGGTGCAAGGATCTCACTGCGCCTGCAGGAAGTTAGTCCCGTTGGTTGTGGCTGCGCGACTTGCCCTGGTCTGTGATGCTGCAAGCCCTGCTGTTGTCCGGTCAGGGGCGTTGAACTTTCGGTACGATCGAAGACCGGAATATCGCGCGGCACTTGCATCTGTGTCATTTATGATATGGCAAAATAGGGCAGGACGGCCTGGGTTGGGAGGGCCGCCACGCTGCTATTTTAGACCAGAGGGATCCATGAGCGACAAAGCCATATTTTGTAACCGGCTTCCTAGTTCTACCTATGTGGGTCTCTTCCTGGCACTGGCTGGACCTTTCCTGCCCTACGTGATCGATCCGATTATTTTCGGAGTGGCTCTGACGCCCGGTCGTATTGAATGGGACATCCTCATTCATTGGCTCAATCTTGGCGCGGTGATTGGTTTCGTCCTATTGGTCGAAAAGTTGCCAGTCACGTCGATCGGACTGAAGCGCCTGCGGTGGTGGACGGTACCTCTTGGAGTGCTCGCGGGGGGCATCATCCTCAGTTTGTCGGGGATAGTGGTAAGTGCACTGAAGACAGGCGGCCATACACAATTTGTGGTGCAACTGATGTCTCTCCCATTTGTGGTACGGGTGGTGATCGTCATAACTGCTGGGGTTTTCGAGGAAACGCTCTTCCGCGGGTATGCCCTAGAGCGCCTGGCTTTAGCGTTCGATAGCAAGTGGGTGGCCGGGGGGATAACGCTTGTATTTTTTACGCTGGCACATTTGCCAGCGGTTGGTTTCACACATCTTCTTCCGATCTTCATTGTCAGCTTGCTTGTCACCTTGCTTTATCTTTGGAGGCGTAACCTCATAATCAACATAATTGCGCATATAACGATTGATGGCATCGGACTTTTGTTGATACCGTTGCTGTCTCATCATTGACGCATGAGGGCGGGGTGGAGACGGGCGATTCTAAGCCTGTTTGCTGGCAAGTCCCGCAAATTCTTCTAAGACTGCTGTCTTCCTAGCGGAACGGATAGGGCGCGCAGGGACGATAGGGATAAGGACCCCAGGAACATGGCGCCGGGGCGCGGTATATGGGCCGATAGCCTGCATATTGCGAATAGCCG
Organism: Pseudomonadota bacterium; assembly: GCA_021817355.1. The sequence goes on from JAKAVI010000184.1 coordinate 2,721, forward strand.
GAATAAGCAGGGCCCCGTCGATAGACTGGTCTGCGTGGTTCACGATAGGCCGCGGGGGCATAGTGGGCGCGACGGCGGAACCCCTCGTGATAATGCGCGCGATGGTAGAGAGAATAGTGCCCATGAAGACGGGCGACCTGAGCCTGATGGATGGTAATCGCCATGACGATGAGACTGCCATAGCCCCGCACGGCCCAGGAAACGCGGCGGATCTTTGAGCGATGCCGCGGCAGAAAGAACGCGAGCAGCCGCAGACCGAATTCAGCGGCGTAAAGAAGACGGCGGGGCGACATCGAGCTTCTCCAGATCCTTCCGAATGGCCCGCAGCTGTGGCCAGGGAAAATCGCTGGCCACAGAAGACGGGGCGCCCTCATCGAGGAGGGCATCGAGCTTGGCAATGACACCGGTGAGCGAGGTTGCAGGCGTCGCCCAGAGCCGGCCCGCAAGCTCTCGCACGCGCGCAAGCGCGCGGGCCTCGGCGCGCAGCGCAGCCGAATAGCCAAGCTCGGCATCGGCAGCAGACCAGCGGGCCTGATGGGCCTCCAGCGAGCGCTTTACCGCGGCACCCCTCTCAGCCCCATCCGGATCATCCGCCATGAGCACCTCAAGAAGATCGTCCGGGTCGGCCACGCTGACATGGCCACCATGAGCAAGAGGAAGCTGGACAACGGGAAAGCCGATGCGTTCCATCATCACGCTCTCGATCGCCTGCTGGCGATGGGTCAGCTTCCGCGCGCAGGCACGGGCGACCAGAAATTCTCGCCAGAGGGGGAGAACCGGATCGGCTCTCCCCTTTTGAGTGGCACCCTGGCTACCCAGATGCTTTGCGGGGCAATCGATCCGAATGATCGCGGAGCCAGACGTGATATGGTCGGAATCAGCCATACGTTAAGATCCCTATCTGCCCTGCGGGCTCCTGGAGCCAGTAGAAAAAGCGCGGCAGCCCTGTGTTTACTTGCTTGGCGCTCAACAGGCCGAAGTGCCCGAATCGCAACTATTAGATATAATATCTATCTTTAGAGCATTAATGTCAATAGATAAAAGATCGATTCCAATCCCGCCATTCACGGTTCGACAGCTAAAAGCTGCGCGCGCCCTCTTGGCATGGTCCCAAGCCGACTTGGCAAACCATTCAGGGATTTCTGAGCCTACAATTGCGCGCCTCGAAGCTGATGACGGAGAACTCGGCGGACGACCCAGCACAGCGGCAAAAATCTTCGACGCATTACTCAACGCTGGGATTGAATTTATCCCCGACAACGGCGATGGCACGGGCGTACGCCTAGACAGCAGGCCCAAACTGGAACTTAGCAGCGCGCAATGCCGAGGCGCGCGCGCAATGCTGGCCTGGAGCCAACAAAAATTAGCCACCTTGTCAGGCCTTAGTCTGCAAATAATCGACGATTTCGAGCGTGAGGTGCGGCACCCCGAACCAGCCCAGCTTTCCAACATCAACCGCGCCCTAACAAATGCTGGCATTGAGTTCCTCTCTAACCGCAGCAAGGGCGTTGAAGCTGGCATTCGCCTTCGACGCGGGCCCTATATTTCTGATCATAGGATCGATACTGAGGGTAACCGAGTAGATTATCAAGATAATT
>JAKAVI010000185.1 GCA_021817355.1 Pseudomonadota bacterium
AAAAGCTGTCGAGATCAACGCCCGCCGACGGATCGCTTTCGACAACCAGGGGTTGCTCACCCAACTGGTGAGCCGACAAAGAAGAGGTATCGCGCATCATGCCCTCAAGAATGCGCGATTCCCACCCATCCGCAAAATCTCAACTGCGGCTTTTAGGTTAAAGCGAGCCGTGGCAGCGACCTAGGTCACCATATAATCTATTGTATTTATTTGATAATTTGGTGGGCGCACCAGGATTCGAACCTGGGACCCGCTGATTAAGAGTCAGCTGCTCTACCGACTGAGCTATGCGCCCCCACCGGCCAATCGGCCACGGAAGGAGCGGGCATTTATCATGCTCACCCTACCCTGTCCATCATCAAAGCTCAGAGAATGGAGCCCGAGCCACGGGGAATTTCGACCTGACGGTGGACGTGTACGCTGAGCAGCAGGCCGAAACCTGCCATCACCGACAGCATCGCCGTTCCGCCATAGGAAATCAGCGGCATAGGGATACCGACGACGGGAATGAGGCCCATCACCATCGAGGCATTTATCATGATGTAAAAAAAGAAATTCAGGGTCACGCCAATGGCAAGAAGCCGACCGAACTGGCTGCGCGACGACATCGCGATTCGGACCCCATAGCCGATCACGACGGCAAAGAGCACGAGCAGGGCAATGCAGCCAACCAGACCAAACTCCTCGCCGATGACAGTCCAGATGAAGTCCGTCTGCTTTTCCGGGAGGAAGTTGAGGCGGCTCTGGGTCCCATGCAGGAACCCCTTGCCCACAAGCCCGCCAGAGCCAAGGGCGATTTCTGCCTGTGATATGTTCCATCCGGCCCCGAGCGCATCGCGCGCAGGATTGAGAAAGGTTAAAATCCGCTGCTTCTGATAGGGGTGCAGAAACTGCCAGGCAATCGGCACCGATGCGATCGCACTACCGAGTGCAGGCAAGATCCACCACCACGAGAGGCCGGCAAGAAACAGCAGAGATACTCCGTTGAGGCCGATGATCGTGGCCGTGCCGAGGTTGGGCTGCATCAGCACCAGCACCACCGGTATCCCGATCATCGCCAGCGGAATGGCGAGCTTGACGGGCGATGAGACTTCCTCCACGCCCAGGCCGTGCAGATAGCGTGCCAGCGCAAGCACCAGACTGATCTTCATCAGCTCCGAGGGCTGCAGCTCCACAGGACCCAGTGCGATCCAGCGCTGGGCGCCGAGGCCGCCCACCTTGCCGACCACGGTGGTGGCCACAAGCAGCAGCAACGCCAGGGCGTAAGCGGGATAGGCCCATTCCATCCACGTCCGGATGTCGACGCAGGCAATCGCCACCATGATCACAAATCCGGCAACAAAGCGGACGATCTGTTTGCCTGCCCATGGCGACAGGTGGCCGCCGGCCACCGAATACATCATCGCAAAGCCCACACAGGCGATGACGGTGATGAGCATCACAAGGCCCCAGTTGATCTCCATCAGCTTGTCGGAGAGCGAGAGCGTGCGACGGGCGGTGGCGTAGGGGCGAGCGTTCATTTCAGGGCGTAGGTCCGGCGAAGATCAGCGACAGTGAAGGGAGTGGCCGGCGGCAAGCGCGCCGGATCGCGCTCCTGGGTGAACAGCAGCGCGTCATGGGCCACCTGCACCTGGAAGGGTTCGATCGCCGCACCATGTTCGATCACCACGGCACAGGCGTACCTTGGTGCCTCCACCGGTGCAAAGGAAATGAACAGGGCATGATCCCGATATTTCCAGGGCAGACCATTGGTCTTGGTGTCACCCGCCGCGCGTTCGGCTCTGGTGATGCGCAGCACCTGGGCGGTACCAGTTTTCCCCGCCATCTCGTAGCCGGGCTTTGTGATCCGCCGTGCATAGGCGGTGCCGCCCGGCACATTGACAGCCATGCGCATGCCTTCGCGCACACGTTTGAGGGCCTCAGGAGAAAATGGCAATAACGGCGCCGGACTGCTCGGCTGTGGTGTCTGCCCGATATAGCGGGTGAGCCGCGGCACCACGGCCCGACCGCTGGCAATGCGCGCAGCGAGGGTACAAAGCTGCACCGGCGTGGCCAGAACATAGCCCTGACCAATCCCAGTGACGAGCGTTTCGCCTTCTTCCCAGGGCCGCCCCAGAACGGCCCTTTTCCACGCTGGCGAGGGAATAAGTCCGGCGCGTTCGCCCGGAAGCTCGATCCCCGTCGGCTGACCCAGGCCCAGGGCATGAGTACTGGCATCGATGCCGTCAATGCCGAGTTTCATGGCCATGGTGTAGAAAAAAACATCGCAGGACTGCTGTAGTGCCGTCGTCACGGTCATGAGCCCGTGACCGGAGTGCTTCCAGCAATGAAACACGTGATCCCCAAGCCGCAGGGAACCGGTACAGAACACCTGGAGATCACCAAATCCCGCCTCGATACCGCCAAGCGCCACACTCGGCTTGAAGGTGGATCCCGGCGGATAGACCCCGGCGATGGCTTTGTTGAGAAGCGGATCATGATCGTTCGTCGTCAATGCCCGCCATTGTGTTTCGGTAATCCCGACATTGAAGAGATTGGGATCATAGCCTGGCGTGGAGGCCAGTGCGAGAACGTCACCGCTTTCCACATCCATGACCACTGAGGCAGCACTTTGCTCACCCAGGGCGCGGGTGAGGACATCCTGCACCTGGCTGTCGATGGTGAGATAGACATTGTCTCCCGGAATTCCCGGATCACGCGACAGTTCGCGAATGACCCGGCCATAGGCATTGACCTCAACCCGGTCAGTACCGGCGGTACCCCGGATCTCGGGATCAAACTGCTTTTCGATGCCTCGCTTTCCGATCCGGAAGCCCGGCAGGGACAAAAGCGGATTGGGATCACGCTTCATGTCCGCTTCCGTCACCGCCCCGACATAGCCGATGATGTGGCTCATCTCGGCTCCAAAGGGATAGCTGCGGGTCTCGCCAACGTCCGGCACAATACCCGGCAGATAAGGAAGATGCAGATTGATACTGGAAAACGCTTCCCAGTTGAGATTTTCGATCACCGTCACCGGCACGAAGGGCCGATTTTCCCGGATTTGCTGCAATACCCGATCGCGATCCTCAGGGCTCAACGTAATGATGCGGGAGAGGTTGGAAAGGGCGGTTTCGACCCCTTCGCTGGCCTGTTCCTTGACGATCAAGATGCGGTAATTGCGGCGATTGTCGGCAAGAGCAACGCCAAAGCGGTCGAAGATGATCCCACGCAAGGGCGCCAGGAGACGCTGATTGACGCGGTTGTCCTCGGCCCGCGTCATGAAGGTCTGCCCCTCCACGATCTGCAACTGATAGAGCCGACCAGCCAGTGTGGCAAAGACCGCAGCCATACCCCCACCGGCGATGAGCGTGCGCCGTGTGAACACGTTATACCGGCTCTTGTCCTTGCGGTCGAACAACGGCATCAGAGTTCGCTCCGCCTTGCCCCTACCAGACGGCGGTGCACAACTCCAAAAAACAAGACTACCGGGATATAGACGACGACACTTATGGCAATCTCGGCAATTAGCGGCAATGACGGCGGCAACTGCCAGTCATAAAATGCGCCAACACCATAGGCCGTGAGGCCTGCGATCAGCATCGCCAATGCAAAGCCCAAAATGGCGCCAAGGCCAGAGAGACCGGCAAAAAAGTCGCGCTGCGTGTCGATGATGGCGTAGACGGCGACGAAGGCCAAGGCCCAAACCCCTGGCGGACCACCAGAAAGCAGATCCTGCAGCACGCCAAGAAGGAAGGCGACCGCCGGCGGCATCAGGTCAGGACGGACGAGACCCCAGAAATAGACTGGCATCAGCGCCAGCAATGGCGCCGGTAGAACGCCACCAAGCGGCTCAAACGGCAGGTTGGCTAAGATCACCGCGCAAACGCCAATAAAGGCCGGAATTACGCTCGACAGGGGTGTCACAAAAAGACCGGAGCGTTCCATGCCCTCTCACCCTCCCGTGGTGGACGGCAACGCGCCAGGAACCGCTTTTGCTGAAGCTTGCGGTGGCACCGTTTGCCCCGTCGCAACCGGTGGCCTCGCACCAAATGTGGTCGGTGCAACACGCTGTGCGGAAGCTGTCGGTTGATGGGCGGATGACGCTGGCGGGGCGCTCGCAGGCGAATTCCCGCTGGCAGCTGTCGGCCCGCCTGCAGCAGTCCCGCTTCCGGTCGGCGGAGGCGCAAGGGACTTGGTTGCGGACGGTGGAAGAACCGCGGATGAGGGTAAGCCCGCGGCCATCGGCTTCGCCGTGGCGCCGGCAGGGGTTGCCGGCGCTGGCGCCGTCGCAGGGGCTGAACTTGCCGATTCTGCCTTTAGTGAAAGCGGGACTCT
>JAKAVI010000092.1 GCA_021817355.1 Pseudomonadota bacterium
TCAATGTCGCGGCCGCACGCGAGAAATCCATCCGTCACGGACATCCCAGCACTTTGCACCTCTGGTGGGCGCGACGGCCGCTCGCGGCGGCACGGGCCGTGATCTTTGCGCAGATGATTAATGATCCGGGCCACCAGCAGGGTGGCCGTTTCAAGTACGGAGTGACTAAGCTTTTCGCACAGGAACCCGAGTGGGCGGCCACTAGCATCAATCGCAAGCTTGACCAGTTGCTGGTAAGGGCGGAGCGTGCCGAATGAATCAAGACGATATTTTTGACTCGCTAGTTCGTAATGCCTTCGATTTTCTGGAACGCGGAATCGATGAGTTTGACAGGGCCCCTAAATACTCTGTAATCCACTTTTGTGCTGCAGTAGAAATGATACTCAAGGCGCGACTGATGAAGGAGCATTGGTCGCTGATTATCTCCAAGCCGGAACAGGCAGTTCTCACTAAATTCATGGCGGGCGACTTCGTTTCTGTCACGATGGATGAAGCGCGTGCTCGTCTTCGGGATATCGCGGGCGAGAACATCGGGGACGATGCGTTTAACAGTTTTCGTACACTGGCCAATCATCGCAATAAGATGATTCATTTCTTTCATGCCGAAATGGAAAGCGATGCGCAGGCGAAAGTGAAAATTGTTGCTGAGCAATGCCGCTCTTGGTTTTTCCTCTACCGACTGCTAAATCAGTGGAGCGACTACTTTCAAGCCTTTAACGCAAATATTTCGCAAGCCGATAAGTCCATGAAGGCGCATAGAAAGTACCTGAGCGCAAAGTTTAAAGCTTTGAAACCGGATCTGGACGCAATTCGCGCGGCCGGTAGGAAGCCTAAGATCTGCAGCGTATGCGGATTTAGAGCTTCTGATCCGCATGCTCTGGATGCACAGGTTTCCACACTGCGATGTCTTGTATGTGATCATACCGATACCAAATTCGATATCGAATGTCCTCATTGCCATAGATCCATCGCTATTATGAGCGAAGGTCATACGACATGTAAACGCTGTAATGGCACTATAGAACCCGAGCATCTGGTAGATGCGTTGACCAATGACGGGACGACGCATATCTCCATAGCGGATGGGGAGGACAAATGTGGCCCCGCCCACTGCGGAAACTGTGATGGCTATCACACCGTTGTTAGCCATGGCGATATATACTTGTGCACCAAGTGCTTCGAACTGAGCCATTATGTCGAGCAGTGCGAGTGGTGCAACGAGGGGAGCACAGGCCATTTGGGAGATAGTTACTTGACAGGCTGCGGCCATTGCGATGGCAGATTGGGCTGGCGTGAGGACGACTAAATGAACATAAAAGCCCCAAGAAAGTTGATCGAAGTCGCACTGCCGCTCGATGCAATCAACGCAGCCTGTACAATAGAGAAGCAGCCGTTTACAAAACATCACCCACGCTCAATGCACATTTGGTGGGCCCGACGGCCGCTCGCGGCGGCACGTGCCGTGATCTTTGCGCAGATGGTCAATGATCCCGGCTACCAGCAGGGCGGTGGTTTCAGGTACGGAATGAACAAGGAGAAGGCAGCCATTGAGCGGGAGCGGCTCTTTAAGATCCTCGAAGATCTTGTGCAGTGGGAGAACACGACGAATGAAGAGGTGCTGGACAGAGCCCGGGCTGAGATCAGGCGTTCCTGGCGTGAAACTTGCGAACTCAATAAGGACCACCCGCAGGCTGCCACGTTGTTCGATCCGGATAAGCTTCCCGCCTTCCATGATCCGTTTGCCGGCGGCGGGGCGCTGCCGCTGGAGGCGCAGCGGCTGGGGCTTGAGAGTTACGCCTCGGATTTGAATCCTGTGGCGGTGTTGATCAACAAGGCGATGATTGAGATCCCGCCGAAGTTTGCAGGATTGCCGCCGGTGAACCCGGGGTGGCGGCAACAAGCCGCTGATCGCAGGGCCATGACAACCGACTGGCGCGGGGCGAAAGGATTGGCAGACGATGTCCGGTACTATGGCCAATGGATGCGTGATGAGGCCGAAAAACGTATCGGCCATCTGTATCCGCAGATCGCCATCACGGCGGAAATGGTGGAGGATCTACATAACCCCCGACCCGACCTCAAGCCCTACATCGGAAAGAAGCTCACTGTCATCGCCTGGCTCTGGGCACGCACAGTCAAAAGCCCCAACCCCGCCTTCAGTCATGTGGACGTGCCGCTTGCTTCGACCTTCATGTTGTCCACAAAGGAGGGCAAGGAGGCCTATGTCGACCCCATCATTGAGGATGGTGGGTATCGATTTACGGTGAAGGTGGGGAAGGCAAAGGATGTGGAGGCGGCGAAGCGAGGCACTAAATCCGGAAGTAGTCATAGTAGTTTTCTCTGTCTTATGTCGGGGACGCCGATGTCATTCGAATATCTCCGATCTGAGGCCAAAGCCGGGCGCATGGGGGCACGATTGATGGCGATTGTCGCGGAGGGGGCACGTAGCCGTATCTACATTTCCCCTATCCCAGATCAGGAGATAATCGCGCGAGAAGCAAAACCGGCGTGGAAATCCGAAGTCGAAATTTGCCACTGGCCTGGGCGAACGAATGTTGTAGAGTACGGATTAACGCGGTTTGGCGACCTCTTCACCCCCCGTCAACTCGTGGCGCTGACCACGTTTTCCGACCTCGTGGAGGAGGCTCGAGCTAAGGTGAAAACAGACGCCCTAGCCTCCGGTATCGCCGACGATGGTCGGGGGCTGAATGAGGGGGGTACTGGGGCCACGGCCTATGCGGAGGCGGTGGGGGTGTATTTGGGCTTACCGTCATCAAGGTGGGCTGACATGTCGAATGCTCTCGCCAGTTGGAATAACACCAATCAAAATGTTAGGGCACTATTTTCTCGCCAATCCATTCCGATGAATTGGGACTATGTGGAGCTTTCACCTTTCTCAAAGATGGGTTCGTGGTATTCAACTGTCGAATCGACGGTCGATGCGCTCGAAAGTTTCGCACCCAACAAAAGTGGTTTTGGTATTCAATCATGTGCCCAAAGTCAGATAATCAGTGCAGATAAAGTTATCTCCACCGATCCACCATATTACGACAACATCGGCTATGCGGGTCTATCGGACTTCTTTTACGTCTGGCTGCGCCGTTCCATGCGCTCCATTTTTCCTGACCTCTTCGCCACGCTCGCCGTACCCAAGGCGGAAGAATTGGTTGCCACCCCTTATCGCCACGGCAACAAGAACAATGCGGAGGTTTTCTTCCTTGAGGGTATGACTCGTGCCATCCACAACCTAGCAGAGCAGGCGCACCCGGCTTTTCCAGTGACGATCTATTACGCTTTCAAGCAGGCCGAGACCAAGGACGAGGTAGGCACCCACAGCACTGGTTGGGACGCTTTCCTCGAAGCGGTGTTGCGCGCCGGTTTTGCATTGACAGGAACTTGGCCGATGCGTACAGAAAGGGATGCGCGGTCGGTAGGTATCGGCGCCAATGCGTTGGCCTCCAGCATCATCCTCGTTTGCCGCAAGCGCGCAGCAGAGGCGCCGACCGCTAGCCGTCGGGAATTTATCCGTGAACTGAACGCGGCCCTTCCTGAGGCGCTGCTGGATATGACGCGCGGCGGTGTTAATTCCCCGGTAGCCCCAGTGGATCTGTCCCAGGCCATCATAGGCCCGGGGATGGCGATCTTCAGCCAATACGCTGCCGTACTCGAAGCGGACGGCAAACCTATGAGCGTGCGCACGGCGCTGCAGCTTATCAATCGCTTTTTTGCCGAAGATGATTTCGACCACGACACCCAGTTCTGCCTCCATTGGTTCGAGGGGCAAGGCTGGGCTGAGGGCAAGTTCGGGGAGGCCGATGTACTGGCCCGCGCCAAGGGAACCAGTGTCGGGGGTCTACAGGCATCCGGGGTCGTCGAGAGTGGTGCTGGCAAATTGCGTCTTCTGCGCTGGACCGAGCTTCGCCCGGATTGGGCGCCTGAGGCGGATACTCGCGTACCAGTCTGGGAGGCGCTACATCAACTGATCCGCGCCCTCAATCAGGACAGCGAGTCTGCTGCAGGGAGTCTCCTCGCACGCATGCCTGCCCGCGCCGAATCGATTCGGGCGCTCGCTTATCGCCTCTACACCCTTTGCGAGCGCAAGGGGTGGGCCGAAGAAGCGCGTGCCTATAACGAGCTGATCGCCGCGTGGCCTGGCATTGAGCAGGCCTCGACAGACACTGGCATTGCCGGCGCACAGGCGCAACTGGATCTCTGATTGAGGGGATGAATATGAATCTCAAACCATGGCGTGAAGTCGCCGTTCCGCATGAGGATGTCCTGAAGGGGACGTTCCAGCAAGCCGAGTTTGCCGCC
>JAKAVI010000042.1 GCA_021817355.1 Pseudomonadota bacterium
AAGTTAGAGGCCTTCAATTCACCCGACTTGTGGCTTATTTTCCACGTGGGACAGGATAGATCATGAACCGAATGGATCGCGATTTTCGGCCGGAAGGCGAGGCCGTACTGGAGTATCTCGACGGCGAATATCATGTCGTTCGCCCGGGTTCCTACGTCATCTGTGCGGTGTCGGGCATGCCCATTCCTCTCGATGCCCTGCGCTATTGGAGCGTTGATCTGCAGGAGGCCTATGCCTCGCCGGCTGAGGCCCTGAAGCGGTTTTCAGCTGCGGGGCTAACGCCAAAATGATAGCCCGCCGCGAGCTTCTGGCGCTGGGCGCGCTTGGTTGGGCGCTGCCGGCATGGGCCCATGATCTGTTCTTGGCCGTACCGGCGGCGGTAGAACAAGGTAAACTCGTACTGGGCAAGACACGGCCGGGCGCCCACATCACCGTTGACGGCTCCCCGGTCGAGGTTGGGCGCGATGGCCTCTTTACCTTTGGTATTGCCTATGACCGTACCGCATCGGCCCGCATCGAAGCCCGGATGGGCGGACGCAAGGCGCACAGGCACGTGGATGTGATGCCCCGCATCTATCAGGTGCAGCGGATTAACGGATTGCCCGAAAGCGAAGTTTCGCCGCCGCCAGAGGTCCTCGCCCGGATTCACGAGGAAGCGCTAGCGATCACTAAGGCCCGCACCCGGGCGACAAATGCGGTCTGGTATGCAGGCGGACTCGATTGGCCGGTCGCAGGTATCGTGACCTCTGTGTATGGCAGTCAGCGCATCCTGGATGGCAAGCCGCGGGCCCCGCACCTGGGAATCGACATCGCTGCCCCAGCGGGCACGCCCATTCATGCGCCAGCGGATGGGGTGGTGTCCCTTGTCGGCCCGGACTACGTCCTTGATGGCAATCTCACGCTGCTTGATCACGGCCAGGGGGTATCAACCTGTTATGTGCATCAGAGCAAGCTCGAGGTGAAGCTCGGTGAACACGTCCGCCGCGGGCAAAAGATCGGAACGATCGGTGCGACCGGACGGGCGACCGGGCCCAATCTGCATTGGGGACTGAACTGGTTTCAGGTCAAGCTCGATCCGTCGCTGTCGACACCGACACCGTTGCCGCCAAGGGTCTGAACCCTCTTGCCACGCCGGGATCTTGGACGGTCGCCGGTCTTGGGCCAGCGTCGATGGATCCACAGCCATTGCGAGGGACGCCGACGTATTACTGCCTCGATAACATCGTTGATCTGTTGTGTGAGGTTGAGGACATCGCGCTCGTGATCGTCGCTGGCAACCGCTAGGATGGGCGGATGAACGGTCACCTTGAAGTGGGCTCCGCTGAGCCGTTCATTGGTCGTGGGCAGGAGGATGGCCCCGAGCTTGAGCGCCAGAACTGCGGGCGCGGGTGTCGTCATCGCCATGCGCCCGAAAAACTGCGCCGGAATTCCCTCATTGGTCTTCTGGTCGACCAGCATGAAGATTGCTTTTCCCTGCCGCAGTAAAGAAAAAATACGCCGTGTTCCCTGGGGGCCTTTCGAAATCATATATTTGGGCCCGTTCTGGGTTCGCTGTGCGACCGTCCAGGCATCGACGAACGGATTGTTGACCGGACGATAGACGCTGCCACCGTCAAGTCCGTAGTCGAAGGCGGTAATTGGCAGGATCTCCCAATTGGCAAGATGCCCGGACACAAAGATGATCCCTTTTCCGGTCTGCTGTGCGACGCGCACATGCTCCAGACCCTCGACGATGATCCGGGGATCTTCGCCACGCATGCGAAAGGCATCGAGGTGCGGGTATTCGGCAATCGTGCGACCAAGATTGTCCCACATCTCGCTGCGGATTGTGGCCAGCTCCGCTGCTGATCGGTCGGCAAAGGCAGCTTCAAGGTTGCGCTGTGCCCGCAGATCAATGGGCGTATGCGCCAGCAGATGGCGGCCGATAAAACCACCAAGGGCAGAGGCCGTATCGACCGGCAGGAATTTGAACGCCGTCATGAAGGCAAAAAAGATGGCTGCCTCGGCCCGATAGCGCAGACGCCAGTAAAGCGACAGCTGTGTCGGATTTGCTGGCATCGTCATGATCGCGGCCGAGATCGGGTAAGCAAGCGCCGCAGCGGCTGTGAATCGGCAAGCCGCATCTCGACGGCAAATATGCCAACCTCCCTTCGCTGTTCCGGCATAAGGCGCGCAAAGTCCTTTTCGGTCGTGAGCAATACGGCACCGTGTTCTTTGGACCGGCGGGCCAGATCGGAGAGTTCGGTGGTGGTGTAAGGGTGATGATCGGGGAAGGCAACGCAGGCGGCGAGGTCAACGCCACAGGCACGCGCGGCGGCAAAGAATTTTTCAGGCCGGCCGATGCCGGCAAAGGCGACGACGCGCTTGCCGCGCCAGGGTTCACAGTCTGCCACGAGCCTGCTCTGAAGCACCACGCCACCAAAGCCGCCGAGATCGGGCACCGATCCGCCGACCACCACCACCGCATCGGCGCGTCCAAGTCCCTGCGCCACAGGCTCTCGCAGGGGGCCTGCTGGCAGCAGCCTGCCATTGCCGAAGCCCTCTTCACCGTCGATCACGACCAGTGACAGATCCTTGGCGAGGGCAAAGTTCTGGTGACCGTCATCCATGACGATTGCGTCGAAATTCATCTGTTCCGCAAGCCTGGCGCCGGCGCGACGGCTGCGGGCGACAATAACGGAGCCATGACGCGCAAGCAGCAGGGGTTCGTCACCGACCTCGGCGGCGGTCATGGCTCTGGCATCAACAAGCAGCGGCCCACGCTTGCTGCCGCCATAACCCCGGCTCAGAAATACCGGGTGATGGCCGCCTTCCTGGAGCATTCGGGCGATGACGATTGCGAGCGGTGTTTTACCAGTGCCACCGACACTCAGATTGCCGACGCAGATGACAAGCGCGCGGGCGCGATAGGGGCGGGCGCGAGCTGCCTTGTAGGCGACGCTTGCGCCATAAGCCCAACCCAGAGGCGTGAGCAGGGAGCCGACGAGGCCGGCGTAACCATCCGTGCGGGTCCAGAATTCAGGGGCGCGCATTCAGACCTGCCTCGTGCAACGCGTTCTCGACGGCCTGCGTTGTCAGCGCGACGGCACCGGCCAGGCTGCCTGCCCCCGCTTCAGCTCTCGCGCCGACCTGTTGCGCATAGCGCGCATCGCCTAGAAACGGTGTGGCAAGTGCGCAGAGTGCATCTGCATCATCGACCCGTCCCAACTCCTGCCGGGCGAAGACGGCTCCGTAGGCATCGGAGAAATTCTCCGTAAAGGGGCCGGCGAGGACCGGGCAGCCCAACCGTGCCGGCTCCAGCGGATTTTGCCCGCCGTGTGGCACGAGGCTGCCGCCAACAAATGCGAGGCGGGCGATGCGGTAAAACAGGCCCAGTTCGCCCAGGGTATCGGCCAGATAGATCGCCGTATCGTGGTGGGGCAATTCACCTGTGGAGCGCTGCACGGTCGGCCGCAAGCCAGTGAGCGCGAGAAGTTCGGCGCCACGTTCAGGGTGACGCGGAACGATGATGGTCAGAAGCTGCGGAAAGATCTGGCTGAGGCGGTCGTGAACCGCAAGGATGATCGCCTCTTCACCGGGATGGGTCTGGGCGGCAAGAAAAACCGGTCGGCCCCCGATGGCCTGCCGCAGGCGGTCGAGTGCGATGGGATCAGCAGGCAGCACAGGGGCATCTGCCTTCAGCCCGCCGGTTACCTCCACCCGTGTGGCGCCCAGAAGACGCAGGCGTTCTTCAGTGCGCGCGTCCTGAACCAGGCACAGATCGTAGGCCGACATCAAAGCCCGCGCACTGCGCCGGGCACGGAGCCAGCTGGTGAATGAGCGTTCTGACATCCGGCCATTGACCAGCGCCAGCAGAACATTGCGGCGTTTGGCTTCAATCAACACGTTGGGCCAGATTTCTGAATCCACGAAGAGCGCGATTTGCGGGCGCCAATGGTCCAGAAACCTTGTCACTGCGGCGGGCGTGTCGATCACCGCGAACTGGTGCAGCACCCCTTGCGGCAGGCGCTGGCGCAACACCTGGGCGCTGCTGACTGTACCGCTGGTAAGAAGGATGCGCCGATCCGGCTTGCTTGTGAGGGCTTCGATCAGAGGCAGCGCGGCAAGCGCCTCCCCCACACTGGCTCCGTGAATCCAGATCAGGGTGCCATCCGGCCGGGGCAGCGTGGTGTAACCGAGCCGCTCGGCCATACGACCGGGGTCTTCCTTGCCGCGCAACATGCGCTGGCGCAGCAGCACCGGAGCAAGCGGAGTGGCCACACGTGACAGCAGGCGGTAGGCCATGAGACCGACAGTCAGA
>JAKAVI010000074.1 GCA_021817355.1 Pseudomonadota bacterium
TTTCACGCTGTCTCCCGACGGCTGGACCTGCCTATGCTCATCCTTTGCTCACGACGCGCAATACACGCTGCCAGAGCCGTACCGCCCTGGGTACAAGGCGCGGGCGCAACAGGCGTGGATCATATACACCCAGTCTCCGGTCATTCTCAGCCAGGCACAGCTCCATCAGTTCCCGTATCGAAACCTCCACCCCGAGCTCCTTTGCACCGGTGACGGTGAAGTTGTTGTCCTGGCCATTGGCCAGATTGTTGCCAAGGCTGATCCGTTCGTAGATCAGAAAGGCCCAGACCGCTATGATTTTGAGTGCGAACCAGGGTCGTCTCCACAACGGCATGTTGCGCCGATGCCAGGCCACCCAGTTCACGAAGAAGAGGATGTGGCGGCCCTCTTCACGCATGACCGGCTCGAAGGTATCGACGAGTTCGGCCGGGAAAAAACCTGACCTCTTGGCCAGTTCGAACAGCCCGAAGGCAAAGAAGCTGTCAATGCATTCACTGTAGCCGGTGACCATGAAGGCCCATTCCGGGTCTTTAGGTGTCACATAATCCGGCTCGGGAGCCAATGTGATGCCATAGGCCTCTACCATGTTGTGCAACACATGCTTGTGTCGCTTTTCTTCGAAGGCGTTGAGCTCGATCGCCCGCTTCAGCAAGGGATCACGCACTTTTTCGCTATAGGTCGCCACCCTCAGGCCGGCCTTCCCCTCGGTCTGTACGGCAATGTCCCAGATCGGCAGCGAGATGATCTTGCGCCTGGTGTCCGCCGACAGACGAGGCCATTCCATGAGCGCCGGCCGGTAGGGGTCAAAGGTTGCCAGCAGCGTGTGGCAGAACAAGTTCTTGTGTGGGTCGCTCCCCAGCCGGATCGGCCCTGGGCCGGGGGGATTGCCCACGTCCAGGGTGAGAGAAGTAGGTATGTCGAGGGAAACTGCTCCCATGAGATCACCTTTTGCATCCGGGGTAAGTCGGCTCGCTCAATCCAGCTGCCGCGCGACGAGTATATCCGATCGGTCAATGTTCATGAAAAGAGGCGAATGGGCGCGGGGGGTTGCGCGTCAGAAATCGACGAACCCACCCCGCCTGATGCCGGGACTTTGGGCCAAGCGGGCAACCTCCTCATCACAAAGCGCTGCGAGTTCCTCGGCATAGGCGTAACCCTCAGCCGCACCCAAGAAGCCGCCGCTGGTCGCCGGATGCAGGTAGATCTCACTCAAGCCGTCCGGCAGATGGGCGATGAGCCCGGCAAGCCGGCTGCGCGTCATCGCTCCGGACCAGGCCAGGCCAAAGACATGGTCAGGAGTAAGAAGGCCGGCTCTGGCGATGCGGCCGCGCAGCAATTTGGCCCAGGGCGCGGTTACCCACGCCGGGGGTGGCGGTAGCTGTCCTGGCTCGGCGGCAGCCAGCACATGGCGGGGCTCCTGCGGCACCCGCATCGCGCGCATGCCGTAGCGTTTGCCGATCTTGAGGATCAGTGCGGTGATGGTGGGATGCAGGTGAAAGTGCTTGTGGGTATTGACGTGATCAAGCCGCAGGCCACAGCTGCGAAAGGCTTCAAACTGGGCCGCGATCTCATGCGCCAGTTGGCGCCGCACCGCAGGGCGCAGAAACATTTCCGCGCCCACCACCGCCATGTCGGTTCTGAACCAGCCATTACGGTCGACGAGGTCGGGTATTGCGGCCTGCGGCAGCATGGGCTTGCCTTCGACGAGGACGATGTGCAGCCCGACCCGCAGCTGCGGCATGCGGCGCGCTCGCGACACCGCATCGGCGACGAAAGGCGCGCCCACCATCAGACTCGCAGCCGACAGCACGCCATGGCAGTGGGCGCGCTCGACCGCTTCGTTCACCTCGCAAGCGGCGCCGAAATCATCCGCATTGACTATGAGGCCCTTCATGGCCCGGCCTCATCGCCCCAAGGTCACGCCGCGTGGCGCCGTTCGCGCAGGAACTGGAAGAATTCCACGCCTTCGCGCAGGCGACGCTTCATCATGTCGGTTGAACGAACCATCTCGCCGACGATGGCCGCGATTTTGGTCGGGCGAAAGTAGAACTGTCGGTAGAAATCTTCCAGCGAATCAAAGATCTGCTTGTGGCTGAGATGCGGATAATGCAAGGGCGCGATCTGGATGCCGTGTTCATCCACCAGTTCCGCATTGGCAGCATCAAGCCAGCCATTCTGCACCGCCTGATTGTAGAGGTAGGTGCCCGGATAGGGCGCGGCCAGCGAAACCTGAATGGTATGCGGATTGATGCGCTTGGCGAACTCGACAGTTTCGCGAATGGTTTCCGTGGTTTCGCCCGGAAGCCCAAGAATAAAGGTGCCATGGATGGTGATTCCCAGATCATGGCAGTCCTTGGTGAACCGCTCGGCGACTTCGATGCGCAGCCCTTTCTTGATGTTGTGCAGGATCTGCTGATTGCCGCTTTCATAGCCGACCAGCAATAGCCGCAAACCACCGTCCTTTAGCTTCTCCAGGGTCTTTCGCGGCACATTGGCCTTGGCATTACATGACCAGGTCACGCCAAGCTTGCCGAGTTCCTTGGCAATGGCCTCGGCGCGGGGAGCGTCATCGGTAAAGGTGTCGTCGTCGAAGAAAAATTCCTTGACCTGGGGAAATGCTGCCTTGGCGTATTTGATCTCTTCGATCACGTGTTCGACGCTGCGGGTGCGGTAACGATGACCACCCACGGTTTGCGGCCACAGACAGAAGGTGCAGCGCGACTTGCAGCCCCGCCCGGTGTAGATCGAGATATAAGGATGCTTGAGATAGCCGATGAAATAATCTTCGATCCGAAGATCGCGCTGATAGACAGGCGTCACAAATGGCAGCGCGTCCATGTTTTCGATCATGGGCCGGTCATCGTTGTGCACGATCGCCCCGCCGCGTGTACGGTAGGAAATGCCCTTGATCTCTGAAAGTGCGATCCCGTCGGCGACATCCTTGATGGTGAAATCGAATTCGTTGCGTGCCACATAATCGACGACGGGGCCTTCCCTCAGGCTGCCTTCGGCATTGACCGCTACCTTGGCTCCGATCATCCCGACCAGAAGATTGGGATTGGCGGCCTTGAGCGCCTCGATCACCTTGACGTCAGATTTGAATGAGGGAACGGAGGTGTGGACGACGACATGGTCGAAATCCTTGGCCTGGGCCACGACCTCGCTCAGACCTATACCGGCGGGCGGCGCATCGATCAGCTTCGAGCCTTCAACCAGGGCGGCGGGCTGCGCCAGCCAGGTCGGAAACCAAAAGGACTTGATTTCGCGTTTGGCCTGGTAGCGCGAACCTGCACCGCCATCGAAACCGTCAAAGGAAGGGGCCTGAAGGAAAAGCGTGCGCAACATGAACCACCTAAGAACGAGATCAGGACATTGCCCCATCGCGCCCCACGCGCAGACGGGCGCCCCGCCAGCGCACTGCCGAACCGGACAGCGAGCCAAGGAACAGGGCAAAAGATAGCACGTCGCGCAGGGGCAGTGCCCACGCGGGACCAGCTTGAACTCCGACTATATGGTCTATCCGGGCCTTGAGGAAAAGCCGGGCGGCCAGAATTGTTGCAAAGCCCGCAATTGCTGTAGGGGTAAAGCCGGCCAATGACGCCCCAATCAGCCCAAGGGGCAGGGCGTGGGTCACAAAGCTGCCCCAATGTCCGCGCGGATCGATAGTTCGGATGGTTCGGGCCCAGCGCAGCTCATGGGCCACGAGTTCGCCAAATCCCGTCTCATTGCTGAAATGGTGCAGGATGAGTGGTGGATAGGCGACGCGTGCGCCCTGCATCCGCACCGCGCGGCCGATTTCGTAATCGTCGGCAAGCAGATTGGCGAAGCGCTCAAAGCCACCGATGCGGTTCAAAGTCTCGCGGCTGAGCGCCATGGTGGAACCGAAGCAGGGCGCGGCGAGGCCAAAACCGATCCCCGCGGCGGCGTTGGGCAGAAAGTTGTAGCTCACGGCCATGGCCGCCAGACGTGACCAGGCACCACTGCGCCCTTCACCCGCGTACACACAGCTGACAATCCCAACCCCAGGTTCGGTGAGGGCAGCCACCACCCGCCTCAGCCAGTCGGCCGGCACCGCAATGTCGCTGTCCGCGACCACGAGGGTGTGGTGTTTTACGGCGGACATCATGTTGATCAGATTGGACACCTTGGCGTTGCTACCATGGCGCGCCGTATCGCACACCAGTTCAATGTCATATCCGGGGTGGGAATTTTTGAGCTGCTCGACGATGTGGCAGGCTGGGTCATCGGCGGCGTGAGATCGGA
>JAKAVI010000361.1 GCA_021817355.1 Pseudomonadota bacterium
GGTATCTGCCAGGTAGATCGCGGTACCTGAGCCTGGTAATTCGCCCGCGGCCCGGCGTGCGGTGGGCCTCGATCCGCTTTGTGACAGAAGCTCGGCGCCGCGTTCAGGGTGACGCGGAACGATGATTGTCAGAAGCTGCGGGAGGTTCTGGCTGAGACGATCGTGGACCGCGAAGATCGTCGCCTCTTCACCCGGATGGGTCTGGGCGGCGAGGAATACCGGGCGCCCGTTTATGGTCTGCCGCAAGCTCTCGAGCCTTGCGGGATCAGCAGGCAGCACAGGAGCATCTGCCTTCAGGCTGCCGGTCACCTTGACCTGCGAAGCACCCAAAAGGTGCAGGCGTTCCGCAGTGCGCCGGTCCTGTACCAGGCACAGGTCATAGGCGGACATCAGCACGCCTGCGCTGCGCCGGGCGCGATACCAGCTTTTGAATGAACGCTCCGACATTCGGCCATTGACCAGTGCCAGCAGAACATTGCGGTCTTTGGCTTCAATCAAGGCATTGGGCCAGATTTCTGAATCGACAAAGAGCGCGATTTGGGGCCGCCAATGGTCCAGAAACCGTGTGACGGCCCCTGGTGTATCGACCACCGCGAATTGATGCAGTACGCCTGCTGGCAAGCGTTGGCGCAATACCTGGGCACTGCTCACGGTGCCACTGGTAAGAAGGACGCGTCGACCTGGTCTGCGGAGCAGGACCTCGATCAGGGGCAGTGCCGCAAGCGTCTCCCCGACGCTGGCCCCGTGTATCCAGATCAAGGTGCCATCCGGCCGGGGCAGGGTGGTGTAGCCGAGCCGTTCTGCCATACGTTTAGGATCTTCCTTGCCGCGCAACATGCGCTGGCGCAGCAGCACCGGAGCGAGCGGGGTGGCGACGCGAGACAGCAGGCGATAGGCCATGAGACCGACAGTCAGGTTGCGCATCGGGGTCAGCCGGATACCCGCTCCTCCTGCAGGCCATGGTGATAGAGGCGTGCATAGAGACCTTTGCGCGCCAGCAGCTCGCCATGGGTGCCGAATTCGGCAATGCGGCCACGATCCAGTACAAAGATACAGTCGGCATCAAGTACTGTTGACAGGCGATGCGCAATCACGAGGGTGGTACGCCCGCGCATCAGCGCGCTGAGTGCGTCCTGTACCTGCCGTTCGCTTTCACTGTCGAGCGCGCTGGTTGCCTCGTCGAGGAGCAGGATTGGCGCATTGCGCACCATTGCCCTGGCGATGGCGATGCGCTGACGCTGTCCCCCGGACAGTTTGAGGCCGCCTTCGCCGACGCGGGTGTCATACCCCTCGGGCATGGCCATGATGAAATCATGCGCCGCCGCGGCCCGGGCTGCGGCTCTTATTTGCTCAGCGCTGGCATCCTGCCGGCCCAGAGCGATATTTTCGGCAACGGTTGCGTCGAACAGGATGGGATCTTGGGTGACGAGCGCAATATGGGCGCGCAAGGACGCAAGCGTGAGATCGCGAATGTCGTGTCCGTCGATACGGATGGCTCCATCAGCCACGTCGTAGAAGCGCAGCAAAAGATTGAACAGCGTCGATTTGCCGGAACCCGAAGGTCCCACGAGGGCGATTTTCTGACCAGACGCCACGGCAAAGCTGACGTCTTCAATCGCCGCAATTGCGTCGTCGCCAAGATAGGAGAAGCGCACCTGCTCGAAGCTGATCGCGCCACCCCCATGGGTGATGGTCAAGGTCAAGGCGGCGGGCCGGTCAATGATGTCAGGGCGGGCATCAATTACATCGAAGATGCGGGTCGCGGCGGTCAGTCCTTCGGCAGCGATTGTCCATAGCTGGGTGAGGTTGCGCACAGGCTGCTGCGCGAGCAGCATTGCAGCGAGGAAGGCGGCAAAATGACCGAGGGTCAGATGGCCATTCAATCCTTCCCATCCTGCGTAAAAAATGGTGAAGGCGATCACCAGACCACCAAATAGATCGGTGGACGGTACCGCTGCCGCACGGGCCCGCACCGTGCGCAACAAAAAGCGCAGTCGCTGCGAGATCTGCGCATCGGCCATGGCTGCGGCATAATTCTCAAGACCATAGGCCTTGATGATGCGCCGTCCCGCAAGGGTCTCGCTAAGCGTGGTCGAAAAATTGCTGGTCTCCTGCATGCCCCGATCAACCGATTTGCGGATCGAGCGACCAAGGGCCTGGGTCACCCAGGCAACGGCAGGCAACACCACGAGCGAGATCAGCGTCAGCTGCCAGTCCATTATCAACATGACCACCATCAGACCGATCAGCGTCAGCAGCTCTTTGCCCAAACCGGCGACACCACGGGCGAGGGAATTGCGCAGCAGCGAGGCATCGTAAAGAAACTTGGACACGACCTCGCCTGAATGCACGGCGTTCAAGGAGGTCAGATCAAGGCGGATCTGGGCGCGAAACATGTCGCGCTGGGTGTCGGCCACGATGCGTTCCGCCAGGCCATTGACCAGAGCCAGTTCGATAAAACCGCTGATCGAGCGCACAATCACGACCGCGACGATGGCCAGGGGTATCAGGACCAGCATGTCGGCGCGCTTCTGGGTGAAAATCAGGTCGAGCGCGGGCTGAACCAGATAGCTCAGCAATGGGGTGGAGGCGGAGGTGACCAGCATGGCCGCGATGGCGAAGGTGAGCGTGGTCATGTGCCGGCACACATAGTCGCGCCCAAGCCGGACGATTATGGTCCACTGGCTCGTGGACGGAAACACCGGCTGGTCCGCGGCCGCCGAGGGGCGGTGGTGGGCGGCGGCTTCTGTTGAGGGCTGCGCCATGTTAGGTGGCTCATAGCATGAGCGCGACAGGCAGTGCGAGGCGCAGCTGCAGGCCGCCAACGAGGGAGGCTCGGGCCCTAGCGGGGTTCGGGTGCGAGCAGCTTGTGCAAGTGGACTACGAAGTAACGCATCTGGGCGTTATCCACCGTGGCCTGTGCCTTGGCCCGCCAGGCCGTCAGGGCAGAGTTGTAGTCGGGATAGATGCCCACGATGTCCAGCGCGGCCAGATCCTTGAACTGGCTGGAGTCTGGTGCGACCACCTCCCCGCCAAATACCAGGTGCAGAAGCTGCTCGGTTGCGGATTTGTTCATGAGCTCCTCTTTATTTCGGTAAGGGCGTCGCGTGCAGTCGCTCGAGCAACGCCGCATGCAGGCTGGGCCCGGCACAGACAAAGGGCGCAAGCTTTGCGGTTGGTCCATTATAACGGAAGGGGTGACCGGAATGGTCGCTGACCCGCCCGCCGGCTTCGCTGACAATGACGTCAGCCGCCGCAAGATCCCATTCATGCTTGGCAGACTGCACCAGCGCGGCATCGAATCGGCCTGCAGCTACCAGTGCGAGGCGATAAGCAATGGAACTGCGGTTTTCAATATGCATCTGCGGCCAGGCGGGCAGGGGCGGGATATGCCACTGCGGATAGCGGAAAATGGCGCTGCCCGCCAGCATGCGACAGCCCGAGATGGATGGTTGGGCATTCACCTGGATGAGGGACCCGTTCAAGTGGGCGCCACGGTCCTGGGCGGCGGAAAAAAATTCGTCGAGAATGGGGTTGAACACCACCCCGCAGAGCGGGCGGCCATCGTGCACCACAGCTGCGCAGATCGTGAACTGGGGGCGCTGTCTGATGAAGGCGCTCGTCCCGTCAATCGGATCGATCACAAAGAGCGTACGCGCCGTCAGCCGCAACTTGTTGTCGGCGCTTTCTTCGGACAGCCAGGCATAGTTGGGACGGGCGGGGCGCAGACGCGATTCGAGTAAAGCATTTACGGCCAGGTCGGCCTCGCTGACAGGTGACCCGCCCTTTTTGCTCCAGCTCTTGACGGTACTGCCAAAATGGCTCGACGCCACCGCGCCGGCATCACGCACCGATTGCTCGAGCAGATGCAGATCGGCGACGACATCAGGCTCCTGCAATGGTCATACCCTCGACTCGGAGCGTCGGCGCATTGGTACCATAGCGGAATTCAAGGTCACTAGCCGGTGTCAGGTGGAGGAACATGTCCTTGAGGTTTCCGGCAATGGTCACGCCGGCCACTGGATAAAGAATTTCCCCGTTCTCGATCCAGAAGCCACTGGCGCCACGGCTATAGTCACCGGTGACCGCGTTGACACCCATGCCCATTAGTTCAGTGACATAGAAGCCGTCTTTGATATCCGCGATCAGCTGCGCGGGAGTAAGAACGCCGGCTTGCATGTAAAGATTGGTCGGGGCCGGGGCTGGCGGGCCGCCGGTGCCGCGAGCCGCGTGACCGGTAGTGGTCAGGCCAAGCTGGCGGGCGCTGGCGCAGTCGAGCAGCCAGGATGTGAGCACGCCCTTGTGAATCAGGTTCTGGCAGCGGTTACGCACGCCCTCCCCATCAAAGGGCTTTGAGCGCAAACCCCGTCGGCGGTGAGGATCATCCACAATGCTGATCGCCGACGCAAAGACCTCGCCGCCGAGGCAGTCCTTGAGGAAGCTAACCCCACGGGCGATGGCATTGCCCGAGATGGCGCCAACAAAATGCCCGAGCAGGCTGCCGGCCACGCGCGGATCAAAGACCACGGGCAGGGCTGCAGATTTTGCCTTGCGCGGATTGAGGCGGGCAACGGTGCGTTCGCCGGCTCTGCGACCAACCACGCCTACGGGCTCAAGGTCAGAGGCGTGGCGGGCGCTGACCCCATCATAGTCCCGCTCCATGAGGGTTCCCTCCCCCGCCAGGACCGCGACCCCTAGACTGCTGCTGGTGGCAGCGTACTTTCCGAAAAAGCCCCCACTGGTCGCAAGTGCGATTGCATTGCGGCCGAAAGAGGCGCCGCCACCTTCGGAATTGGTGACGCCCTGCACGGCCATCGCCGCCGCCTCGATATCTTTGGCCCTTGCAATCAGGATCTCTGTGGTTGGCTCTTGCGGGTCTTCGAGATCGAGGTCCGCAATTTGTGTGGCCAGGAGTTCGGCGGGGGCGAGACCGGCGAAGCGGTCCTCCGGGGCGAGGCGGGCCATGGCCACGGCCCTTTCAGGAAGTTCGTCCACGGCCTCCCGGGTAAGATCGCTTGAGGACACGAAGGCCACGCGCTGGCCAACAAAGACCCGCAACCCCAGATGGCGGCTTTCGGAGCGTTCAACATCTTCAAGGTTACCGAGGCGGTAGGACACCCCGGCCGCGGTGCTTTCCACGATCAGAGCATCGGCCGCATCAGCACCAGCGGCGCGGGCCGCGGCAATCAGATGCGCGAGCAAATCCTGCGGAGTATCGGTCGTCGTCACGGTCTCAGGAAGCCACAAGCCCAGGCACTATCGCAAGCCACAGAAGTGCGACAATCCCAACAATATAGGCAAGGAAGGTCAAAATCATGCCCACAAGGCGCAAGGTGGAGGGCCCCTCATTGCGGGACAAGGCAATGCCGTGAAGGAGCCGGCCGATGGTGAGGGGCAGTCCGACAGCATGCAGGATCCATACCGGGCTCCCCAGTGAGCTCAGGCCCAGCATCAGGACCAGGGCCATGGGAGTGTATTCGGTGTTGTTCGCGTGCGCCCGGAGCCGGCGTCCGAGCTCGGGCTTGCCGCCGTCGCCAATGCCAACATTGGCGTTCATCCGGGCTCGCACGGCGAGGGCGCCCAGAACCAGCATAATCAGGGCATTGAGCGCAGCATAGATGGCAAACAGGTGGAACGGGTCGGACAGAATACCGGACATCGCGAATCTCCCAGCCAAAACGGGGGCCATGTGACGGCCCTGCATGATCAAGGTCAAGCGGTTGAGGACAAGAGTCTGGCGCCCGATCATGGGGAGCGGCCACAAGGGACGGTCTATAGGCTCCGGCTCATGAGTGCGGGGGGGCTGTGGTGCAGGATGGGGCAGCGATCTGCCTGCCGCCTCATCCCGGGGTCATTCGCCTTTACTGCGGCGTGCCCGTCGGAGTGATGTAGAGCATGTGCTCATGGTAGGCGATGTAGACATGAAAATGTTGCAGAATATCGCCGCCGATCAGCAACGGTGGGAGGGCACGCGAATTCTGGTGTGAAAATAGGCTGCCAAGAGCCGGTCCATTATCGATATGACGTCTTGCTGCATCATGAACCAGTACGAGCTTGGGATTGCTCACTTTTATCCCGTTGAGGGTGAGGCTGTGGAAGCGATGGGTAAAGTAGGTATCGCCATCGCTGCCGGGGACGTAGCCCACCGCTGGGGTATCGGCACTTCCGGGGGTGACGCTGAAATCGGACTCGGCTGTGGAGAGGTTCAGAACGGAGCGGGAGGCGCCGGTATCAACGATTGCGTTTAGGGCAACGCCATCCAGAATGACTCGCACGATGATTTGCCAGCCATTATTCAAAGACATGGGAATGGCGGCGATGGCGCTGGTTTTCCAGTAGATGACGTGCCCCGGACAGTGATCTGACGACAGGATTGAGAGTGTATTGCTGCCATAATCAATATCGACGTCAAAGCTTTTCAGCATATTGGCGCCGAGCACGCCGATGAGTTTTGTACCGCTGAATTGTCCGGCGATGTTTTGGTTGGCCCCCATTTCAAAGAAATCGACGCGGCGCCAGTGAAGGCGTCCGAGGGCAAAGGTCTTGGCGCGAATGCCGTATTGGCCATATCTGCCGGACAGGTCGTACACGCGCCAATCTGTGGCTCTGCTTGGCAGGTGGAGCGCCTTGACCGCTGCCGGGCTCACCAGGGAAAACGAGGCCCCGGTATCAAGCAACATTTCGCGGCTCTTGCCGTCGATCACGACAGGAACGTGCAGGCGTGTGCTTGTGTGGTGCCGCTGAAAATGAAGCCGCGTCAGAAGGGTAAGCGGCTTGCAGGCGTGGGCCTGCCCTAGGGGAGCTGTGAGGAGGGCGCAGACGGCAACGATCCAGAGGCAGCGCATTTAACCATCCCAAGTTTAGAACAATAAGCACACATGTCCGCTCTCTATGGCAAGACGTTATCGCCTACCAGATCGGGCGGCCGTCGCCCGGCAGACCGAGGCTTTCCCAGATCCTGCTCACCCGCGCCACAACGCTTGGGTCCATCGCCAGCTTGCGTCCCCACTCGCGGTTGGTTTCGGGGGGGAGCTTGTTGGTGGCGTCGAGGCCGATCTTTGAACCCAGTCCGGATTGCGGGGAAGCAAAGTCGAGATAGTCGATCGGGGTATGCTCGATGAGGGTGATGTCGCGCGCCGGATCCATCCGTGTTGCCACAGACCACATCACATCTTTCCAATTCCTTGCATCGATGTCCTCGTCCACCACGATAACCCATTTGGTGTACATGAACTGGCGCAGATAGGACCAGGTGGCGAGCATCACCCGCTTGGCATGTCCGGGGTAGGCCTTTTTCATGCGGATGACGGCAATACGGTAGGAGCAGCCTTCGGGAGGCAGCCAAAAATCCAGGATCTCGGGAAATTGCTGCTGGAGTAGCGGAATGAA
Source organism: Pseudomonadota bacterium (assembly GCA_021817355.1). Next base: position 7,390 of record JAKAVI010000361.1, read on the forward strand.
GACTTCGTTGAGTGCCTCGCCGAGTACGCTGGGTTCGTCCGGTGGACGGCCTGTAAAGGTCGACAGATAGATCGGGGCCTTGCGCATGGTCAGCGCCGTGACCGTGAACACCGGAAAGCGCTCGACCGCATTGTAATAGCCGGTGTGGTCGCCATAGGGGCCCTCTTCGGCATAGTCGGTAAGGCTGACCTCACCTTCGAGCACGATTTCGGCCTCCGCCGGGACCTTGAGCGGCTGGCTCACGCAATCCACGAGGTCGGCGCGGGCCCCACGCATCAGCCCGGCAAACTGATATTCGGAAAGGGTGTCAGGAACCGGTGTGACCGCCGCCAGGATGGTACCGGGATCAGCGCCCAGCACCGCCGCCGCGGGCAGGGGGTCGGTTCGCGTCTTGGCCCAGCGGGCATGATGCTGAGCTCCCCCCCGATGTTTCAGCCAGCGCATGACAGTCTGGCGCTTGTTGAGTACCTGCATGCGGTAGATGCCGAGGTTGAAATTGTCCTCGCGGGCATCAGCCGGCCCCTTGGTGACGACGAGCGGCCAGGTGATCAGCGGGGCGGGCTCAGACGGCCAGCAGGTTTGTACCGGCAGACGTGTGAGATCGATATCGTCGCCCCTGAGCACGATCTCCTGACAGGGTGCATTGGCACCCAACAGCCCACCTCGGGTCTTGGGTTTCATCGCGAGCGCCGTCCTTGCAAGAGGCAGGAGCTCGACGGCCTCGGCCAAAGAGCGCGGTGGCTCAGGTTGACGCAGCGTGGCCAGCAGCTCCCCGACTTCGCGCAAGGAGCGGGCATCCCTGCGTTCCTTGCCCCCCAGGCTGACCCCCATGGCAACGCGCTTGACCGTACCGAAGAGATTGACGAGGACGGGAATGTCGCTGGGGGTGCCGTCGGCGCGGACCGGGGCTTCGAACAGGACGGCGGGACCTTGCTGTGCGAGCAGCCGGGTCTGGATCTCGGTCATTTCAAGAACAGTGGAAACCGGTTCGCGGACACGCACGAGTTCGCCCTCACGCTCGAGACGGGCGATGAAATCACGCAAGGAGCGATAGCTCATGATAATCCTGTCGGCAGGTGTTTAAGTCTTATCGCCCCCTAGCGCCCATACTGACAAGGCATGCAGGAGGGTGCGGTCACGGCAATGTGCCTGTTCGCGTTTCGTGTTGATCTTTGCGCTGGCCGCAAGAGCCGGTAGGCTCGCCCCCAAACCGGTGGCCGTCGATTCGCGGCACGTTTAACTCATCAGGGGTCCTCAATGCTTTTCAGCCGCATCAAGCCGCTTGAAGCCATTCTGGCCACGGCGGAAAACAAGTCCCTGCGCCGAACGCTGGGGGCGTTTCAGCTCACCATGTTGGGCATTGGCGCGGTCATTGGCACCGGCATTTTCGTTCTCACCTCGGAAGCGGCGCAAAAGGCCGGCCCCGGGATGATGATCTCCTTCGTGATCGCCGGGTTTGTATGTGCGGTGGCCGCGCTCTGCTATGCCGAGCTGGCCTCAATGGTGCCTGTGGCCGGCAGCGCCTATACCTATACCTATGCGGTTGTCGGGGAGATCCTGGCCTGGATGGTGGGCTGGGCGCTGATTCTCGAATATGCCGTTGGTGCCAGTGCCGTGGCCGTGGGCTGGTCGGGATATTTTGTCGGGCTGATCAATTCGGGTCTTGGCATCCATCTGCCGCTGTGGCTTTCGGTGGGTCCAAACGAAGGTGGGTTCATCAACGCCCCTGCGGCGGTTATCTCCGCGCTGGTTACCGGGCTCCTGATTCTTGGCACCACCGAAAGTGCCCGCGTTAACGCCGTTCTGGTGAGCATCAAGGTGCTTGCTCTTACCGTCTTCGTCGGGCTGACCTTGCCCGTGATGCACAAGGCCAATTTTCATCCCTTCATCCCCAATGGTTGGGGTACTGTCGGTGTTGTCGGGGCGGCCTCTTCCATTTTCTTTGCCTATGTAGGCTTTGACGCGGTGTCCACGGCCGCTGAGGAAACCACCAATCCGCAACGCAACGTACCGATCGGTCTGATCGGCAGTCTTGTGATCTGCACGATTTTCTATCTCCTGGTGTCGGCGGGTGCGATCGGCGCCATCGGTGCGCAGCCGGTGCGTGGTCTGCACGGCGCGATTCTATTGCCTGGATCGCCCCAGCTCGCCCAGCGCTGCCAGCAGATTATTGCCGGCGGCGCGGTGCAGCCTCTGGCCTGCAGCCATGAGGCCCTGGCGCATGTCCTGCGGGTGATCGGCGACGTCAATGTCGGCAACCTCCTCGGACTGGCCGCGTTCATTGCCTTGCCATCGGTTGTCTTGATGATGATCTTCGGGCAGACCCGCATCTTCTTCGTGATGGCCCGTGACGGTCTGCTACCGCCGGTTCTGGCTTCGGTGCACCCGCGTTTCAAAACGCCCCATGTGGTGACGGCCCTGACCGGCGTCGTGGTGATCTTGATGGCATCGTTCCTGCCCGTGGGAACTTTGGCCGACTACTCCAATTCGGGAACCCTGTTTGCATTTGCGATGGTTGCGGTCTCGGTCCTGGTCCTGCGGGTGAAGGATCCGCACCGCCACCGTCCCTTCCGGACGCCGATGTTGTGGGTGGTCTCACCACTGGCCGTGCTTGGCTGTATAGGGCTCTACGTCAAACTGCCCCTGGTGGCGATCCTGGTGTTGCCGGTCTGGGGCGCGGTTGGCCTGCTGGTTTACATTTTCTACAGTCGCTCGAGGAGTTATGTCGGGCGCGGTATCATTGAGGTCGAACCGTTGCAGCCATCGCCGATACCGGGGCTCAAAGAGTGAGGCGGGCGCTCAGCGCCCGCCTGCCCTTGCTCCGATGTAGCGCGATGCCGGCCTGAGCAGGCGGCCCAAGCGCTGCTGCTCCAGGGCATGGGCGGTCCAGCCGATGATGCGGGCGCAGGCGAACACCGGCGTGAACGCCTGACGTGGAATCTGGAGCGCATCGAGCAGGATGGCGGTATAGAATTCGACATTGGTGTCGAGTGCGCGCTGGGGATGGCGCTTGGCCAGTGCCACGCGGGCGTAAGCTTCGACCTGGGCGGCAAATCCCAGATTGGCTCCGCCAAGGCCCTGCAGGGCCCGTTTGAGCACGTCGGCGCGCGGATCGCGTACGCGATAGACGCGATGACCAAAGCCCATGAGGCGTTCGCCGCGGGCCAGCGCGTCCTCGATCCATGGAGCGATTTGGTCGGCGGTTCCGATGGCGTTGAGCATGGCAAGGACCGGCTCCGGAGCGCCGCCATGCAGCGGACCAGTCAGTGCGCAATAGGCACCAGTGGTCGCCATGAAGAGGTCTGCGCCTGTGGAGGCGATGACACGCGCGGTGAAGGTCGAGGCGTTCATGCCATGATCGCTGACGGTTACTAGATAGGCCTGGAGGGCACGGATCTGGGCCGGAGAGACAGCCCGCCCGTGCAACATATGCAGAAGGTCTTCCGCATGGCTGCGCGCAGGATCCGGCGGGATAGGAGGGCGATTATCCTGTGCGTGCAGCAGCGCTGAGATGATCACCGGCATGGCCGCGCTCAGCATGATTTCCGGGGGCAGGTCTGGCTCGGATCCAAGGGCTGCGAGAGCTGCCCGCGTAGCGGCGATCAGGGGAAGTTCGCGTCCGCTCGCCACAAGCTGTGGCAGGCGGCGAAAGCTGCGCTGGCGGGCCTCGCCAAATTGGCGGGTTATGAGCTCAGGGTCGCGGGATTGTCCGTCGGCCAGCGACCACAGACGCGCGGCGAGGTCCTCAAAACTGCTTGTAAAGGCCAGCTGCTCGATCGGTGCGCCGGCAATGACGAGTTCGCCACGCATTCCGTCTACATGGGATAGTGAAGTATCCGCTGCGATTACACCATCCAGACCGGGCGCGGGGTTGTCCTGCAATTTCATGAGAGTAGCTCCTGTTGAGTCGCTACGAAGCTGATCCTCCTTGTCTTGTTGATCAATATTGATTAGCTTAATCAACATGAAAACAAATCCGGATTATCCGTCTCTCTATCTTTCGGCGCGCGAGGCCGCTGCTGAGCTCGGGGTCTCGCCTGCCACGCTTTATGCCTATGTCAGTCGGGGCCTGATCCGCTCAGAACCGGTCGGAAGTTCGCGCGCGCGGCGCTATCGCGCCGAAGACGTACGCGGGCTCAAGAACCGCCGTGTTCCTCCCGGTGAAGGACTGGCACTCACGACCGAGGCTGCGGTGTTGGACAGTGCGGTATCCTGTCTGAGCGAAGAAGGGCCGATCTATCGCGGCGTTCTGGCGGTCGAACTGGCCCGCCATGCGACGCTCGAACAAACGGCAACCCTTCTTTGGGACGAAAGCGGCAGCGATCCTTTTGCGGCGCAAAACCTGCCAATAGTCAGCGCGGCGATGGAGGCGGTGCAGGCAGCCGGTCGGGCCCAACCGCCGCTGGTTCGTGCCATTACCCAATTGGCGCTCGCCAGCGAAGGCGATCTTGCTGCCTACAATCGTTCGCACGAAGGCCGCGCCCGCATCGGGGCCCGGTTGCTGCGCCTGATTACCAGTGCCGTTTTGGACCGTCCGCCATCCGCCACGGCCGTGCACCGGCAGCTCGCCGTGGCCTGGGCTCCCGATCACCACGGGGCAGAGGATCTCTTGCGCCGCGCCTTGGTGCTCCTGGCGGATCACGAACTCAATCCATCGACCTGGACGGTGCGCTGCGCAGTCTCCACCGGGATCAATCTTTACGATGCGGTTGTTGCCGGCCTTGTTGCGCTCAAAGGACCGCGCCATGGTGGCGCCGGCACTTTGGCGGCGCGCATGGTCGAACAGATGGCACACTGCGAGGTGAGCCGCTTTGTCCGTGATCGGGTGGCGCACGGCGAAGCCATTCCGGGGTTTGGCCACTCGGTTTATAACCACGGCGACGCGCGTGCGCGGGACCTCCTCTCAGCTCTGGCGCGCGCTGGAGCTGATCCGCGTCTTGCGGTTGAAGCCCCCGCGCGGATCAGCGAGGCAACCGGGCTCTATCCCAATATTGATTTTGCCCTGGCTGTGCTGATGCACACCCTTGGTCTTGAGCCCGGGCACGAAACCGCACTTTTTGCCATCTCGCGCACCTGTGGCTGGATTGCCCACGCCATCGAGCAGCTGGAAAGTGGCGTTCTCATTCGGCCGCGGGCCCGTTACATCGGTCCGGCGCCAGGTGCGAGCAGCCGATAAACGCCGGTGTCGCGGATCTCGCGATCTTCAAGTTCGCGCGTTGTCTGGACCTGGTAGCTGGCGAGCTTTGCCACGCTGTGTTTGGGAAAATAGCTGCGTCCGGGATCGCCTAACAGGACCTCGGCGCCGGCGCGGAGCTGTTGGTACAACCAGGCGAGCAGTCTGTCGGTGAGAGGACGCTCATAGCACATGTCTCCGACCAGAATGAGCTCGAACGGCGCGGTGTGGCCGATCACATCCTCGGCGGTGGTACGCAGCGGTAATCTATTGAGTGACGCGTTGAGGCGTATCGCCGCCAAGGCGAAGCGGTCAACATCCGCACAGAGTACGTCGCGGGCGCCGGCACGGGCGGCGGCCAGGCCGACAATCCCTGATCCGGCACCGAAGTCCAGGACCCTGCGGTCGCGAACCATCGCAGGATGGTCAAGAACAAAGCGGGCCAAGGCCTGACCACCTGCCCACGCGAATGCCCAATAGGGTGGAGGTACGCCGCTGGCCTCCAATTCCTCCTCGGTCTTGCGCCACAATGGTACGACCTCGGTGGCCAGATGCAACCTTATCTCCGGTACGAGTGGCGGTGCGATGGGAACGGTATTGCTGGTTATAAAAAGCGTAGGGTCGCTCATCCGCATGAGCTTGCTAGCTGGTGCACGCGCGTCATGCTGACCCAGAAGGTGCGGGCATCCTGCTGGTAGCAAGACGCAGCACGTCGCGATAGTCGGGACGAATTTCCATTGTCGGACCCAACCCCTTGCTTAGCAGGAGCTGGTGAAGTTTCCGCAGATTGTAGCATGGAACGTAGAACAGAAGATGATGGTCGACGTGATAGTTGACCCAGTAGGGCGCGAGAAATGACCTTGCGAGGATACCAGCATAAGTGGTACGGGCATTGCGCATCACATCATCATTGTCAGGTACCATCGCATGCTCGGCAATATTGCGAATGCGAGTTACGGCCTGCTGCCAGGTCAGTAAGGGCAGGAGCCAGAACATCACATAATATTGCGGTTTGCCAAACGCGCTTAGGATGGCAAGCAATACCAGGTTGGCGAGCAGCATCTTGCCCATGCGACGGCGAAAATGCGCCCAGCGCTCACCCAAAGTCATTTCCGGTTTGCCCAGTGCGTTGCGAAATTGCGCCTTGCGCTGTTTGAAGCCAGTCTGACCAGACAGGTCGCGCCACAGCTTGCGCCGGAAACTCGCCACGGTGATGGGAAATTTGGCCGACAGATGCAGATCCGGATCATCCGGCTGCTGGGTACGGCGGTGATGGATCATGTGATAACGGCGATAGGCGAGGGTATCGCTGAACACCGGCCAGGCGCAAAAAATCTGGCTGAGGCGGTTGTTCAGCCGGCTGTTGGCTGTCAGCACGCCATGGGCAGCGTCATGCATGAGAATGGCAAGGCCAAGCTGGCGACTGCCAATCACCACCACTGCGACAACGAAGGTAAGGGGATTGGGCCACACTGCGTAAAGCGCCATGGCTGCCGCGATCACCGCCCAGGCATGCAGCACGCACAAGATTCCCTTGACATTTGAGCGGGATCGGATCCCCGCCAGTTCCTCAGGGGAAAAAAACTCGGCAGGGACAAAGCGGGTCAGGGCCATAGACAGATGATAGGGCCTGCCGACGGGCTTGTTAAGGCTTGCCCGGGAAAACCCCCGTGGCCTCGAGAATGAGCCAGGCCATCCAGAACTGGCAGAGGATCTGGACGGCGAAGAACATGAACCGGGCATTGATGGCAGCTGCGGTACCCGAGCTGATATGGATCAGCGATTGAATAGCCCGGGCCACGACCACGATGACGGCAAGCAGGTTGAAAAGTGGATTGATGGCGCTGGCGGCCCAACCAGTGAGAACAACTGCAGCAAAGATCGGCAGGTTTTCGATCGTGTTCATGTGCGCACGATTGAGCCGCCAATAGCCCTCTGGCCCGTGGGGCACGCCGGCCGTGAACTTGGTGACGGCGGTGCCCTTGGTCACAACTTGGTGGACACGCGAGGCAGCCACCGAAATCACCAGGAACATGGCCCAAAGCGCATAAAACGTGAGTGCAACAAGGGCGATGGGTGACGAGGACATGGGGCGAGGACCTTGATCGATGGGCTAATGGGAGGGGCGAACCCCGCTGACTTAAAGCATAGTGGAGCTGCCCTGACGGCGCGGCTCTTTCCCTATCTGTTCTGCGCCGTCTCCGTCAATTTGGCCAGTGGCCCCATACCCCCCAGGTGGCAAGAACGAGGCAAAGGGCAATCAGGGCGCCAGCGTCCCGGTTGGCGCGGAAGAGCATGAGGCAGCGCTGCGGCAATTCGGGCTTAAGACGGTAGACCTGCCAGAAAAAATGGAGCGCAACGAACAGCAACAGCAGGGCAAAAGTCTGGCCAAGGCCAGCTGTCAGCCCCGCCGCCGCGAGCAGCATGAGGCTCATGAGGTAGAAGCCGAACACCCAGCGCGGGGCACTCGTACCAAACAGCCGCGCCGTCGATTTTACCCCGATCAGTGCATCGTCCTCGATGTCCTGGCAGGCATAGATGGTGTCGTAACCAAGGGTCCAGAAAAGTCCGGCAAGATAGATCGCAAGCGCAGCAGGCGTGATCGTGCCACTGAGCGCGGCGCAGCCCATCAGGGCACCCCAATTGAACGTCAGTCCAAGCCAGGCCTGAGGCCACCAAGTGATCCGCTTCATGAAGGGATAGGCCGCCACGAGTAAGAGCGAGGCGATCCCGATGAGCTGGGTCGTGCGGTTAAGCTGCAGAAGAATGGCAAGACCTAGGGCCAGCTCAACTAGGAGGAAGACCGTAGCAGCTTTGGCACTGATGGCGCCCGAAGGAATCGGGCGGCCGCGGGTGCGCGCCACCTTGGCATCAAAATCGCGGTCAACGATGTCGTTATAGGTGCAGCCGGCGCCACGCATCACCAGCGTTCCCAGAGCGAACAGACTGAGCAGCCACCAATCGGAGCCGATGGCAAAGAGCGCGACATGTCTTGCCGCAGCACCGGCCGCCATTCCGAACACGCAGGGCCAGAAGAGCAGCCAGGCGCCGATCGGCCGATCAAGGCGCATAAGCCGCAAATAAGGCTGGATCGCTGTCGGTGCGCCATCCACAAGACGCAGCGGCAGGGAATCAAGCGGCTTGGCGTGAGGGGCAGTTTGGGGCATCTCTCCTCCTTGCGCCGGCGATGTGATTTGCCCGTGCCGGGCTCTTCTTTGCCCTATTCGCGCGCGAAGACCAAGCGGGCGAACGGGCTCGTCTAGCAGCCCGTCGGACTGAAGCTTGGTGGATTTGTGGACGGGGATGATATTGTTCCTCGAAGGGTTTTTTCATGCTTTCGGGCTTCCGGAAGCCCCCCTGAGGCGCTCTGAGGGCCCTCACAGAGATATTGGGTCGCATTGCGCCGACTCCGCAGCCCTTCAGGCGGCGGTGAGGGCAAACATCCGCTTGATATTCCAGGCCATGGTCACGAGGCTCCATTCGCCGCGCACCTTGTCCAGTCCGCGCATCGAAAATTGACGGAATCCGAGCACGGATTTGATGATGCCGAATACCGGCTCCGGCGTCTGCTTGCGCAGGGCATAGAGGTCGCGACCTTCTGGCGTCTTCAGCCGATACGCCATCGCCTCGACGGGTGTCGGGTTTTCCGGCGCCGGCGGCGGCGTTTCGAAGCGTTCGCCCACTGGCGGATGATGCGGCTGACGACCCATTGCGATGATGGGCTCCACCCCCGCCTTGTTGCAGGCTTCCACATTCGCGGCGCTGAAATAGCCCGCGTCCGCCAACAGATGTTCGACATCGCTCAGCGCGTCGGGCAAGGCGTCGAGCTTCTCAAGTGTCGGCTCGATCTGCTGCTTGTCGTTGGGCGCCTGAACCACATCGGCTGCCACCACCAGCAGGCTTTCCGCCGCCACGGCGGCTTGCGCATTGTAGCATTGGTCGAAGCCGCCGCCGGCTACCGGCATGATGCGCGAGTCTTCGTCGGTGAGATTGACCTGATCTTTTGGTAGCGGCCCCTCGGTCGGCGGCTCTGGCGGCTTGCCGCCGAGCTTTTTGCCCGTCGCCGCCGCCCTGGCCGCGCGCGCCGCAAGTTTCGCCTCGTGCTCGGCAAGTTCCCGCGCGTAACGCTCCTTGGCGCGCTCTTCGATCTTCGCGCGCGCGGCGGCAATCCTGCGCAAGCGGTCCTCGCGCAACGCCAGTTCTTCGGGGATCGACATGCCGTCGGGAATATCCGCCTGATCGGCCGCTTCAGCCTTGGCCATCAGCTCGGCGACTTCGGCCTTCAGTTGCGCTTCAATCTTGCCCGCATGCTCGTATGACAGCGCGCTGTGCCGGCTGGCGTTGGCATGGATCTTGGTGCCGTCCAGCGCCACCGTGCCCATCTTCAGCACCCCCATCTCGCGCGCCAGCAAAAGCACCTTAACAAAGAGCCCCTCGATCTCTTTGAGAAACCGCCGCCGGAACGCCGCAATCGTGTCGTGATCGGGATGGTCGTTGGCGGCGATGAAGCGGAACGCCACCGAATCATACGTCGCACGCTCCAGCTTGCGGCTCGAAAACACGCCCGTCGCATACCCATAAACCAGAATGCCCAGCAGAACGCGCGGATGGTAGGACGCCGAGCCGGAACCGCGATAAACTCCGCTCATCGCGCGAAGGTCCAGCCCGTCGATAACCTCCACCACAAAGCGCGCCAGATGTCGTTCCGGCAGCCAATCGTCAACCGAGGGCGGTAGCAAAAAACCCGTATCCCGGTCTATCATGCGGAAATTGGCCATCGACATCCGCCCCACAAAGCATGAGAAATAACGTCGTGATTCTAGCCCAAACAGCCGCACAATGTTAAGTCCGACAGGCTGCTAGGGCGCGCCAATCATTTCCAAGCACTTATGGTAAACTCCCGCAAAGATTAGAGCTTTGCGGTCTTTAAACTGTCACTGTGATACACGTCCAACGCCAGTTCGAGCGCGCCGGGACTTTCGAACCCGAACGGAGCGTAACGAGTCCACTCACCTCGTGGGCCTTTGGCGTGCAGGGTTGAGCTCAGGTCCATGAACTTGGGGGAGTGGAGCTTAAGTGCCTGCGACGGTGCTGCTTCCGCGGCAGTTCGAAAAGCGTATGGTCGCGTAAGGTGCGACGAAGCGGAAGGGGCCGCGTACCGATACCGGCCGAGGTTTTCAGTATCATTCAGCCGCTGTTAGGGTCGGTATCCTTGCTACGTCGTTTTTCAACTTCTCGTCAACCGTCAGAAGATCGTATTCGTTCTGCAGGTTCAGTCAGGATTCAGGTGTGGTGCCAGTCAACTTGGAGACCCTCAGTGCGATGTTCGGCGTCACCGGCGTCTTTTCATTGAGCAGATCGTAAAGGGTCTGGCGAGAAATGCCGAGTAGATCGGCAATCGCTGTCTTGTGACGCTTCAGAGTCGGCAACACGTCCTCGCGCAGCATGGCACCAGGATGGATTGCGGGGAGTCCGGCAAGCAGCTTGTTCGGGCTCATCAGTGATAGTCTACCAAATCGAGGTCGATCGCATCAGGTTCTTCCCACCCGAAGGTGATCCGCCAGTTCTCCGATGCCCATACCGAATAGCAACCTATTCGGAGTCTTCTCCCAATAGGGCCCGCAGGAGGGGATGCGGTTGCGGACCAAATGGATCAACCACAGTCACCCCCGCCCAAGTGAATCCGTCCTGGAGGTCCTCTGACAGAAGTAGACGGCACCCGGCGTGAGCTGCAGCCGAGAAGATGACAGCGTCCCATATACCCAATTGATGGGCCGCCGCGAGGTCGGCTGCGGCCAGCATGATCTCTGGGGAAGTCTCGATAACGGAAAAGCTATCGCGCCAGCTCAGCAACGCATCGCAGGCACTGCTGCGCGATTTTCCCGCTTTGCGTACAAGCACGTTGAAAAGCTCGCCAAGTGCCTGGACCGGGATGACACCGGCTTCTTTGGGAAGCGCGCGAATGACCGCCAAAGCAGCCTGGTGCTTTTCGGTCCCGTTTATACCTTCTGCGTAGGCGAGGATGTTTGTGTCGAGTGCGACCTTCATCGATCGTCCTCGTAGAGTTCATCCCGCGTCCATCGTCCTATGTGAAGGACGGGTTGTCTTTCGAGGCGCGCCAGCAGCGCCTCGCGTGCGCTTGCCGCCACCCACTCATGCTTGCCAGCAGGGATAAGACGCGCAACGGGCTTGCCGTGGCTGGTCACGACGTAGCTGTGCCCTTCACGCACCCCCCGAAGAAGAAGGGAGAACTTGCGGTTGGCATCGGCGGCAGACATGACTTTTTCCATGACAACCTCCAAATAGTAGTTATATAACCTACTATGAAGAAGCGGGCACTTCAAGTGACGATCACAGACGCCGATTTGTCTTCCCAAGGGCCCCCGCCGGTTAGCGCGGACACTGGATCACTTGCCATGTCACCAGCGCAGCCATGGGCAGAAGGTCTCTGCAATCTCCGCCGTCTGCAGGGGGGCGGAGGTTAGACAGGGCCGTTCCTAACCAACTGATCTAATGGGGGCAGGTTAGGCACCTGAGCTCTGGTCAGGGCATTGAAAATGCTAGCACCTTCCCTGATTTTCAATCTTGCAAGAGGGGTTCGACTCCCCCTAGGGCGCGCCAAAGTCAATCATAATTCTCTGATATTGCTGCGGAAATTCAGCGGAATTGCCCCACGGGCTGTTTCGGGAGTCGAATGGCGTGGCTATCATGCTTACCTCGAATGTGTTCGACTTTGAATTCTTGGATGACCAAGTGCCGGGGCATTGATGCGCTGATGTTGAAATGAGGGTGGGGGCATTTCCATTCGCGGGCAAATGGGCGGAGGTCGTCAAGCGGCTACCCGAGACCGGCATGGGCTACACCGTTAGATCGGAAACGTTGCGAGATGCGCGGCACTTCGATCAGGCGGTTGTCGATTCAGGTTATCTCGCTCGCATCAGGGGGCTCGCTTAGGTACCTTTCACGGAAGATGACATAGCTGAGATCAGGGCAACACACGCCAAGTGGGACTGGTCGAAAGAGGGGCAGGGGGATGGCTGAAATCACAAAGCGTCGTCTCTATGTCCGGGTGTTGCTCATATCAGGCACCTCTATCGCGGCGTTGGTTGGGTTTGCAGCCGGGCGTGGAATTGACGACAGATGGGGCAAGTTCGCTCTGGCTATTGCAGCCGCAAGCGCTGTCAGTCTCGTTCTCACGCTAATTCACGTGGCATCAACCCCGGATGACGCTATGCGAAACGCGCAGCGTCAGCGGCAACCGATAGGTTGGAAGAAGCAGACAAAGCTCTTTGCCGCGATTGTGGGAGCATGGGTTATCATCGCCGGGATCATGATCCCGGCGGCAAGGCTTTTCGGGTTGACGCACAATTGGGTCATCCTTCCAGTCGCGGGTCTTGTTGCATGTATCGCGAGTATGACGCTGGTGGCTGGAGTTGGGGCTAAGTTTGGCCTGCTACGATTCAAGCCCGCCAAATGGGTGCGCCGTCTGTTCAATATCCCTGACGATTATCAGCCTCCCGCACGGTGAGGCATTCTAATCGTGTGGCTCGAATGAACAACGATGCATCGCAACCAAAAGTCAGATTGACCAAATTGGGCTGGGTCTGGCTTGGCTTGCTTGCACTAGCGTTCGCTATGAATTGGCTTTTGGGGAAGCACGATGATGCGACTGAGCTTACGCCGAATCACGACGATATCCTGACGTATTGCGTTTATGCAGCAGGCGTTATGGCTGCCGTCTCCGCTGCCGTGGGCTTTCTCCAATCGAAGGGCCATATAGCGGTACGAGCCTTGGCTGCTATACTGGTTTTTGGATTACTGGGTGGTCTTGCGACTCTTTTGCTTTCCAGCACCACAGCAGACATCATTGAAAATCGATCCGACTTTCGCTCAGGGAATATACAAACCTATTGGGCCTTGCTCCCAATCGGGCGAGCCTACCGCTCGGACTCAAGAACAGGTTCAAGTTGGATCATACAGCCTCTGATCTGGTCGAACATTGATATCAGCCATGCAGACTATCGCTTTATGCTGTCACACTCCGGGCGAAATGATGAAGCCTCTGAGCCGGCCAGCGTGCCTAGCAACGGTCACTTCTGCGCAAAGGTGGAGATCCAACAATCAGGCAATGCACTGCGCGTTCTTCACGCTGGCACGCATACGCTGCCTACAGGAACAGTTGGGATTTGTTCAGATATGCGCTCGAACAACTCGTCGATTGCCATCATCCAGTAGTGTAAGCACTTGGATCGCGTCCTGATGGTACGCTCTTTTGTGCCTCGCGGACCCCAGCAGTCATTGCTCAACATGCGGTGGGGCAATCGCGTAGAAAGCATTGGAGCGCATCGGGAAAATCAATTGCCCCCCTTCTCCGTAAGTCATTGATTTTCTTGACTTGATCCACTCCCCTAGGGCGCGCTATTCATCTTCAAACACTTACCGGCAAGCCCGACGGTTGGACACTCGTGGTCTTGATTTCTGGAATTTTCACAATTTTGGGTTGGAAGTGGGAAATTGCTGAGAATTGCTCGGCGATGACTTGAATTGAGTTCGACGCGGCAATAGCAGTCGTCATGTCTCTATCAACCGCTTTATAACATCCATGGGTAGCACAAGGCGCAGAGAGTCTGGCAACCGCACGAAGCCGTTGGCTTCATAGAAAGCTGCGGCACGCTCATTGATTGCATCCACGACCATCATCGATGCGCCAATGGTGGAGGCGCTGGCGTAGGTGCGACGCACGGCGTCGGCGATCAGTATCGCACCGAGGTGCCGTCCTTGCCGGGTTGCCGAGATTGCTAACCGCCCGACAAGGATCGCCGCTACTAGTCGATACCGAGGTACGTGCTTGCGCGCCGCGACTGGTACCTCCCCTTGCGGTACAGCTGTCGCGCAAAGAGTGTAATAGCCCAGTACCACGCTCGGCCGCTTCGGTTCGACAAGCACAAATACGCCATTTGCCTTACGACGGACGTCCTGGCCGGCCTGAGCCCGGAAATACCGATCGAGACTATCGATCCCGCAAGAGAATGTGTCCCGGTCGTGATACTCCGCGAGGGTCTCAATCCTTAGATCAGACCGGGACCGCGGCATCTTTACGACCCCACCCGCCGCTTGTGCTCGGCCAGCGCGCGCCCAAGTCGTTCGCTAGGCTCAGGCGGATGTATGAGCGCATCAAAGAACGCCTTACGGTCACGGGCCGATAACGCCAGCGTCTCATGCTCAGCGATGACCCGCCGTGCAGTATCGAGCAGCGCGGTGACGCAGAAATCGCTCACCTTGCGCCTGGACAGGTTGGCAGCTTGTTCGATCAAATCCTTGGATTCTTCATCCAGCCGAAAACCGAGCCGTTCGTCCCGGTTGCGCGGCTTATGCTCAATTTTCGCTCGCTCACTCGCCATTACGATTACTCCAAAACCGGGGGAATTGCCGTCGAGTGTACGTCATATAGACGTACAAGTCAACGCCCCGTTTACCGCTATTTGCTTTGCGCCATGACCCTCATTTTCAAGATCTTACCGCTACTAAGTGAGCCGGGACCGACCATCAATTGCTAATATCCCGCCTTATTCCGGCAGGTTCGTGTTCGCTGGCCTTGTGGCCGCGTTGACAGGGGTTGGCCGCCCAGCCAGGGTGCTACGAACAGATCAGCGGCAAAGTTCGTGCCAGTTTTTCGCCCGACGCCAGATTTACGCGCATTCT
>JAKAVI010000172.1 GCA_021817355.1 Pseudomonadota bacterium
AGGGGCCTCTCCTTACCCATATCGTGTAACAAGGCATGGGCCGGGGCTTGCCCGGGCCCGGTCTGCATCGCGGATCTTAACAATCTGTTAATCCTGTCGCCGGATCCTGCCTTCACGGCGCCAGGGGGATCTCAATCATGGCTTTGCCCGAGCATGCAAGTCCGGCTCTGCCGCCTCTTCTTGTGACTGCCAGCTGCCATGGCCCAGCCTGGCGCGTCAGCCGCAGACCCTCACAGCCCGCGACACGCCTGCGGCCTGCCAGTTACCGAAGGGACTCGAAATCCCGAATTCGCCCTGTTGGCAGGGCTGGCGCTTTGCCCGCAACCGCGCTGCCTGGCCGACCTGGTGCTGCCCCTTTGCCTGCCCCATCAATCTCTGGCATGGGGGGCCAGAGCCCTGCCTGACTCTTCTTTGCCACAGCGACCCATGAACGGCATTGGAGCCATGCACCAATGCAGTATCGCTTTGTCCACTGCTTGGGCTAAGACAGGCGCCGATCTGCCGCCCTCCTTAGGGCCACATTCGCCGATGGACCAACATGACACCTGAAACCGCAATTTGTGCCGGCTCCGCCGGCGCTGCTGCTGTCGCGTCTGACGATGACGTAACGGCCACTGAATGCCTGCGCGCGGGCGCAGCCCTGATTCCCGCGGCGCGCTCCGACCTTGCCGCATTTTTTGAGGACTTCTACGCGGGAGCCTCGCCTCAGGACATCACCCGTTACACCCCGGCCAGCCTTGTCGACCTCGCCGAGCGTGTACTCGCGGCCACAAACCGCAGAGCCGAAGACGAAACACTCGTCGAATTATTCCCCTTTCACGCGCAGCGTGAGGATGGACCGGTCGATGAAACCGTGTTGCTGGCGGTCAACGACGACCGGCCGTTCTTGTTCGACTCGCTGATCGGCGAGGTGAGCTCACAGGCCGCTCATATTCACGCGCTGTTCCATCCCATCCTCACCACGGCACGCGATAAGGCCGGGCGGCGTACCGCCGGGGGACGAAAGCTGCGCGAGAGCATCATCGTACTGGCGCTGGAGGCAACCACAGACGAACAGCGCAAGGCCGCACTGATACGCGGGGCCCAGGAAGTATTTTCCCAGGTGCGCGTTGCTGTGCGCGACTGGAAGGCGATGCAGATGCGCCTCGCCGAGACCATCCAGACCTTGAAAAC
Source organism: Pseudomonadota bacterium (assembly GCA_021817355.1). The sequence goes on from JAKAVI010000172.1 coordinate 1,174, forward strand.
CGTACCGCCGGCAATAGCGTCCGATGAGTTCGAGGAGACCTTGTCCTTCCTTACCTGGCTGGGTGACAACCACTTCACCTTTCTGGGCTGCCGCGATTATGCCTATGACGAGGCCGCCGGCAGGCTGGACGCGATCGCCGACAGCGGCCTTGGCGTTTTGAGTGACATCGAAGCGCGTGTCATCCATAGGGGCGCCGATCGCGGCGCCCTCAGCCCTGATGTCCGCGAATTCCTCACGGCACCCTCACCGCTTATCATCACCAAATCCAACGAGCGCAGCTTCGTACACCGTCGCGTGGTGATGGATTACGTTGGCATCAAGATCTTTGATGCCAGGGGGCGTCTGACCGGAGAACGCCGCTTCGTCGGTCTGTTCACCTCAAGCGCCTATTCCCGACGTCCCTCGGAAATCCCCCTGCTGCGGCTGAAGGTCCAGCGCGTCAAGGCCCGGGCACCCTTGGCCCCGGACAGTCACGACGGCAAGGCTCTCGCACATATTTTGGATACCTATCCGCGCGATGAGCTCTTCCAGGCGACTGAAGACGAAGTCTTCGCCACGGCGATGGGCATCCTGCGCCTGGGTGAGCGCCCACAAGTTCGGGTTTTTCTGCGTTTCGACCGTTTTGACCGCTTCGTGTCTGCGCTCGTGTTCGTGCCGCGGGACCGGTATGACACCCATATCCGCGAAAATATCCATCAGCTCCTGGCACGGCGCTTCAACGGCCGTGTCACCGCATCGACGCAGATCCTTGATGATTCCATGCTCGCGCGCGTGCATTATATCGTCGGGCGCAATGAAGGTGCCCGCCCTGATGTCGAGCTGCACGTCCTGGAAGCGGACATCCGCGCGGCGATCCATACCTGGCAGGATGGCTTTGCCGACGCCCTTGCCGCCAAACATGGCGAGGCCGAGGGTGGACGCCTGGCGGATCGTCATGCCCTGGCATTTCCACCACGCTATCGCGACGCCTTTTCGCCAGAGGAGGCAGTCCGCGACCTTGACGAACTGCTTGTTCTGGCCAAGCTGAAGGGTGACAGCGGCGTAAAGGCACGGGCCTACCGCGCAGCCCGTGATGAACATAGCGCGCTACGACTTAAGCTGTACGCGATCGGCACGGTGCTGCCACTCTCTGCCAGTCTGCCGGTGTTCGAAAATCTTGGTTTCCGCGTCATCGCCGAAGATTCCTACCCCTTTGAACTCGATCTTGACAAAGGCAGGACCCCCGCAGCGGTTTTAGACTTCGAGATGACGCGCGCTGATGGCACGGCAGTTGATCTTGATGCCATTAAACAAAGACTGGAAGATGCCTTTGACGCGGTGGTATCGGATGTTGCCGAATCGGATGGCTTCAACCGACTGATCGTTTCTGCCAGTCTCTCATGGCGCGACGTCACCATTTTGCGCGCGGTTGCCAAATATCTGCGCCAGGCCGGGATCCCCTTCAGCCAGGACTATATGGAGGACGCTCTTTCCCGCAATCCGGACATTGCCGGCCAGTTGGTGGAGCTGTTCTGCACCCGCTTTGATCCCGCCCTGAGCGATGCGCACCGCAAGGAGCGGCAGGCTGACATCGAAAGGCGTATCGACGCAGCCCTGGCCGATGTTCCCAGTCTGGATGATGACCGGATCATTCGCCGCCTGCGCAATGTCATCGACTGCGCATTGCGTACCAATTTTTTCCAGCGTGACGAGAAGGGCTCCGCAAAGTCCTACCTGTCGATCAAGCTGGACAGCCGGCGCCTCGACGAACTGCCCGCGCCGCGCCCGCTGGTGGAGATCACCGTGTATTCCCCACAGGTGGAGGGCGTGCATCTGCGCTTTGGCAAGGTGGCACGTGGCGGCATACGCTGGTCGGACAGACGCGAAGATTTCCGTACGGAAGTTCTCGGCCTGGTAAAGGCTCAGCAGGTCAAAAATGCAGTGATCGTTCCGGTGGGGGCCAAAGGTGGCTTCTTCCCCAAGCACCTGCCGCTCAATGCGACCCGCGAAGCGGTACAGGCCGCCGCGATTGACGCTTACCGAACCTTTATTCATGCGCTTCTGGATCTCACCGACAATATCGATCATGCTGGCCACGTGGAGCCTCCCCGCGATGTGGTCCGCGGTGACGGCGATGATCCCTACCTTGTGGTCGCCGCCGACAAGGGGACGGCCACGTTTTCCGATATCGCCAATGCGATTGCCGAGGCCCGAGGCTTCTGGCTTGGCGACGCCTTTGCCTCGGGTGGCAGCCATGGCTACGACCACAAGAAAATGGGCATTACGGCACGTGGTGCCTGGGAAGCTGTCAAGCGTCACTTCCGTGAGATGGGACGGGATATCCAGAACCAGGCCTTTACCGTGATCGGCGTTGGCGACATGTCGGGCGACGTGTTTGGCAATGGCATGCTCCTGTCCAAATGCACGCGCCTTAAGGCAGCGTTCGATCACCGCCACATCTTTCTCGATCCGGATCCAGATCCCGTTGCTTCCTACGCCGAGCGCGAACGTCTGTTCTCCTTGCCCCGCTCCTCCTGGGCTGACTACGATACCTCGCTCATCTCTCCAGGTGGCGGAGTGTTTGCCCGCAGCGTCAAGGAAATCGTGGTGAGCGCGCAGGTGAAGGCCCTGCTTGGGATCACGACCGAACGGCTGTCTCCACCGGAGCTGATACGCGCCCTGCTGAAGGCGGACGTCGACCTTCTCTGGTTCGGCGGGATCGGCACTTACATCAAGGCGTCTTCGCAGCACAATCTCGATGTCGGAGATCGGGCCAATGACGCGCTGCGGGTCAATGGCCGCGAGGTACGCGCCAAGGTGATCGGTGAAGGCGCCAATCTTGGCGTCACGCAGCTCGGCCGTGTCGAATATGCATTGCAGGGTGGACGCATCAATACGGATGCCATCGACAACTCGGCCGGGGTTGATACCTCCGACCACGAGGTCAATCTCAAAATCCTGTTTTCCGGTCCGCTGCGCCGCGGTGAAGTCAGCCAGAGTGAGCGCGACAAGATCCTCTCGGACCTGACCGAGGACGTGGCCGGGCATGTGCTACAGGACAATTATGATCAACCGCTGGCACTGTCGGT
>JAKAVI010000431.1 GCA_021817355.1 Pseudomonadota bacterium
CCATTTGGGACGGTGTCAAATATATTCATGTAGCCCGCGATGGACGGGACGCGCGTCTGTCGTGGATGAACCATCAGCAGGGCTTTACTCCCAAGATGCGGACGCGGATTGCATCGCGGGCGGCTGCACTGGCAAAGGAGCTTAACCAGCCAGCTGGCGGACCTCCTCCTCCAGCACCTGAGGACCCGCGGGAATTTCTTCTCCAATGGTTTGATGAGCTTGAGACGGCACAGAAGGCACGAGAGGCGAGCAGTGCGAGCGGAAGCCTCGATTACTTTGGCTTTGAGGCTACCTATTGGCGCGAGCGCATGCGGCCTAATCTCCTGCTCGTCCACTATAATGACTTAAAGGAAAATCTTGAGGAGGAGATGTGGCGCATAGCTGGGTTTCTGGACATCGCGGCGCCACAAGACCTCATGCCGAACCTCGTCGAGGCGGCGCGCTTTGAGGTCATGAAAAAGGACGGCGATGCGCTTCATCCCGCGCTTAAGACTACCTTCGATCGGGGTGCCGATCGCTTCATCAACAGGGGTTTAAGCGGTCGCTGGCGTCAATACCTCAGGGCGGAGGATGTTTTGCGATACGATGCGATCGTCCGCCGGGCTACGACACCGGGTTTGGCCCAATGGCTCGAAGGTGGACGCAGAGGCGCCGGAAATCCGCAAGCGGCCGCGGATTAGCGCCATCCTAAGGCTCTTTCGATTTCAGGCTGCGGCCCTGGCTCGTTTGTCTTTCCTCGGGTTTGGCGACCGGCCCGGGCGCAATCTTGACGCACCCGTGAAGGGGCAAACGTGGCAGCCCGTGCACTTATCCGATATGTAACTTCCAGGGACTCAACATCTCCCCATCGGGTTCAAGGAAGCGTGACGGTCATGCAGACGGACGTCCAGCCATTCCGCGCCATTGCCATCAGCGCCAGGGCCTACGCATTGCAGGCTGAGGGCCGCTCGGTCATCCATATGGAATTTGGTCAACCTTCCACTGGCGCTCCTCCATCGTCGATCGCTGCGGCACACCGCGTTCTCGACCAGGATCCGATGGGCTATTGGGAAAGCCCTGCCTTGCGCCAGCGCCTTGCCCGCCATTACCACGACCGCTACGGCCTGGACATCGATGCCAACCGCATTGCCCTCACCTGCGGCGCCTCACCTGCCCTCGTGCTGGCATTGCTGACCCGCTTTGCTCATGGCGCCCGCATTGCACTGGCGCGCCCGGGCTATGTCGCGTACCGAAATACCCTAAGGGCACTTGGCCTCGTGCCCGTCGAGATCGCCTGTGGTCCGACCACCCGCTACCAGCTGACGGCAGATCTCATCGCTCACCTCGAGCCTGCCCCCGATGGCGTGATCGTAGCAAGTCCCGCCAATCCCACCGGAACGATCATCGACAAACCCGGTCTTGCGGCGATCGCCGCGGTATGCCGAGACCGCAACATCGCGATCATCTCGGACGAAATCTATCATGGCCTCAGTTACGGCCCGCCCACGCACTCGCTACTGGAATTCGAGTCCGGCGCCTTCGTGATCAACAGCTTTTCAAAATATTTCAGCATGGCGGGCTGGCGTCTGGGCTGGATCGTGACGCCACCGGAGCAGATCACGACCACGCGGACCCTGCTCGGTAATCTGTTCCTGTCTGCGCCCTCTTTGAGCCAGCATGCCGCGCTGGCCGCGTTTGACGACCGCGATGTGCTCGAAACCCATGTTGAGGTCTATCGTCGTAACCGCCAGCGTCTCATCGCCGCTCTGCCGCAGATGGGAATATCTTCGATCGCGCCTCCAGACGGCGCGTTCTACATTTATGCTGAGGTGAGCCATTTGACGACGGACAGTTTTTCATACTGCAAAAAGGTGCTCGAGGAGACTGGAATAGCCCTTGCACCTGGGGTGGACTTCGACCCGGTCGATGGCCACCGCTTCATCCGCATAAGCTTTGCAGTCTCTGAAGCAGAGACCGAAACTGCGATCGCGCGGCTGGGCGGCTGGCTGTCAGGCCGGTAAACTGTCGTGCCGCTTGGTTCGGTCAGGAGACAGGAACGAGCCTCCCATCGTGCCGTGCCGGAATCAGCCGGGAGTAATTTCATTGTGCTGCCGCACACCACCTTCCTGCGGCATGCGCACGACCCCGACCAGCGATGCGCCACGTGTCCTGCAGGTCATTATAATATTTTCATTAATCTAACAGAACTGCTTCAAGTACAGGACGTTATGGCCATGGGTCTTGGTCGAGCGCCAAGGCCAAACCAGATATCTCTGCCGCCACCGACAGGTTCCCTAACTACTTGCCAAGATAGGGAAATATAATATTTTTCGGAGTTTGCGGCGACTGCGCCGCCGGTGCAGACAGCAGACGTTGCATCGCAAACAGACGCAATCGCGGGTTTTGCTGCAGTGCAATTCTTGAATCCTTTTAATGTTTTCCCCCGCCTGCTCTGCCACAATGCAGCCGCGATTAGCTGATTGGAATCCCGCCGTCCTGCATTAGCTGGACGTAATCGGAACCATTGTAGGGGATCTCCATGTTGAAGGCTTTCAAGTCCACCGCCGCCGCATTGGTAATGGTTGGTACGGTTGGCTTTGTTGCGGCTCCGGCTCTTGCCAATGCAAAGGCTGCCGCACCGAAGCCGGCTGCGACCAAGACCATGACACATAAGGCCACCAAGGTCGCCAAGAAGATGGCGAACCCGAAGGCTGTGAAGCATATGGCCAAGAAAGGCGCGATGAAGAAGAAGTAATTCTTCATACGAGATTTCAAAACGTACGGCGTAAGGCCGTCATGCTTTGTGACGCGCCTGCAAGATGGGCTCCCGCTAACCAGCGGGAGCCTTTTTTATCGGCGGCGGGTGCAGGCTCCACCTCATCGTGCGGCACACCGTACGGATCAATGCGACGCCCAAGGCTGTAGCAGGGTTCTCACCCGCCCGTGGCGGACGCTTGGCACAATGGTGCGGACCAATGCCCGCATTGTGCTCGAGCTCCGGGCCACATCTGTTCGCCACAATGGCACTCATCCACAGCCTGTTTGCTGTCCCGCCCCATTTTATTCTGTGACCTGCAATGAGACGGGCCGAAAGGGTGCGGTGCAGCAACACCCGTATTCCCCACGATCATCAGATCTGGCGCAATAGATATTTGACCGGCGGCAGGAAAAGGATCACACAACAGGATCCCCACAACTCAAACCTCTGACGCCAGACAGGTTGAACCCTGCCAGCGTCTTTGCCTCATTTTGGCAACCACTCCTTCAGCCTCGACAGGAGCTTCGCCGAGCAACCGGTTTTGCCCTGATCTTTGTTCTCGTCTGCGCGCAGGAGGCGGAGATCAGCGGACAGCCGCGGCGGTCCATAATATTCATACACATGTGAACGAATATTGACAGACTGATCAACATCTGACAGCGTTTGCTGGCATCGCGCCCAAGAGCGCGTGTGATCGCCTGCGGGCGCATGGGGGAGAAAGCAATGAAATTCGCGCTGGGTCTATCTGTATCGGTATCGGTCTTGGCACTTGTTGCCAGCAGTGCAGCTTTTGCGCAGTCGGCAGCGGCAAACGGCAATCACCAAACGTCCCAACGGGCCAGCAGACCTATTGAAGAAGTGGTGGTCACAGCCGAGCGCCGCACCGAGAACCTGATGACGACGGCCGTCACCGCGACCGTTCTTGACAGCCGGCAGCTACAGGACCGGGACGTGATCAATGTCAATTCGCTGCAGTTCATCGCCCCCAACCTGACCGTCAACGATCTGGGACAGGGCATCGACTTCGATATCCGTGGTATCGGCAAGGGCGAGCACAATACGCAGACCCCGGTTGGTGTGGTCACCTATCGCGACGGCGCAGCCACCTTCCCCGGCTACATGACAGCTGAACCCTTCTACGACATCAAAAGCGTCCAGGTTTATCGGGGGCCACAAGGAACCTTTGTTGGTCAAAACGCGACCGGCGGCGCGGTATTTGTAACTACGAACAGCCCCACCCTGGGTGGCGGCTATCATGGCTATGGGCAGTTTCAGTATGGCAATTACGACGACGTCCAGCTCCAGGGCGCCGTCGACATCCCCATCACTGATAATCTTGCCATTCGCATCGCCGGCTTCGGCGAGCGGCGTAACAGCTTCTACACCATCATCGACCGCTCACCGGCGGACAACTGCCCGCATTACCAGTATGCCAATTGCAAGCCTGGCTATAATCCCGGCAACCTCAAGGAAGGTGCCGGCCGCATCACCGTCCTGTGGCGTCCTCTGAGACAACTTTTGGTATCTCTCAAATTCGATGCGCTCTACCAGGATTTCGGAGCAGCACCTGCCGTTCCCTACTCACAGCTTCTACCGGTTGGCGCGCCGGTTGCGCCCTATGGCTTTCCCAACCCCTATCATGACAGCAATCTCTTCCACGTGACGGCGAATGCACCGGAGCAACGCCTCGACCGGGAGCAGCGGACCATCCTGAATGTCGCCTATACCTTCGCCGACGGGACAAAGCTGCAATCCATCTCCGATTACAATACCGGCAACACGATGTGGCGGACCGATCTCGACCTCACTGACTACGGAAATCCCAGCGATTTCCCGTATTTCGGCAGCACCAGCAACTGGACGTTCTACGATTCGGTGGATGAAACGCTCTATTCCGAGGAACTCGACCTCATTTCTCCGAGCCACCAGAAGGTGACCTGGGTCGGCGGCCTTTATGCCCAGGAAAACGATTACACCTGGCGTCCGCCCTATCAGTTCTGGATTGCGGTCGGCCCGCGCTTTCCGGGCGGACCTACCCCCAATCTGGGCAATCTCTATCAATACACATCCTGGACGATCCAGGGCAAAACCACCAACCTTGACCTCGCAGGCTTCGGTCAGATCGACGTCAAGCTAGGCGATGGGGTTTCCGCCTCCTTGGGCGGGCGCTGGACCGAAACCCGTTCGCACAACAATGTTGATCTGTGGAGCTACGGCAATGGCTTCGGGGTCACGACCCTGTCGCCGACGCCCTATCTCGACAACCAGACGCAGCAATCATCCTACCTCACCTACAAGACTGCCCTCGACTGGAAGGTCAACAAGAATAACTTCCTCTACGCCTTTGTCGCGACCGGCTATACCGGTGGCGGCCTCAACACCTTCACTTCGGCTACCGGAGGCCCCGCGCCCTTCGGCAAGGTGACCGATACCGATTACGAAATGGGCTGGAAGAGCGCCTCCTGGTTCCAAGGACATCTGCGCACCGAACTCGACACCTTCTACACTGATTACAATCACTTCCAGGTTACGCTGTCCGATCCCAGGGTTCCGATCCAGAGCTATGAAATCAATCTGCCCAACACCACCACGATATATGGCGCCGAAGGAGAAGCACAGGCGTCGTTCGGCCGATTGTCCCTCACGGCGAGCCTCGGCCTGCTCAAGAGTTCAATCGCGCGCTTCTGGGCGGTGGACCCCCGGTATAACCTGCTTGCCTCTGGTACCTGCAATCCAAGAACCGGCGGCACCGATCCTTACTGCGTCAATCTCAAGGGTCACCCGATCACCTACGCGCCGAGCGTGACCTACAATTTCGGTGTGCAGTACGAATTCAGTCTGGGTAATGGCAGCTCGCTGACGCCTCGTATCAACTTTGCACATGTGGCGCAGCAATGGGCTTCGGTCTTCGACAACCCGGCCGTTGGCGATCGGCTTGGAGCACGCAATCTGCTTGGCGCCCAGCTCGAATACCAGACCGGTAGCTGGCTCGTCACACTCTATGGCGACAACATCACCAACGACATGTACGTAGCGTCCAATAATTCCGGCGGGCTCTATGCCGGTCCACCACGCCAGTTCGGCATTCGTCTGACGAAAATGTTCTGAGCACAATCCCGGCAAGGCCGCTGACCCCAGTTTGTCAGCGGCCTATTGTCCACGTCCCAGCGCCAAGCAGCAACATGCAGTTTTATTCTCTTACCGTTGACAAGCTCCTTGATCATGCCGCGAAATGGTGCAGTCAGCAGCAGGTTGTCACCGCCGGCTTGGGGCGTATCAGCTACAGCGAACTGCGACGGCGCAGCAACCTTCTCTCCGGAGCCCTGACTGATATTGGGCTCAGCGCAGGAGATCGGGTTGGAACGCTTGCCTGGAACACACAGCATCATCTGGAGATGTACTTTGGGACCATGGGCATAGGGCTCGTATGCCACACGCTCAATCCCAGGCTGACACCTGCCCACCTGATCGCGATGCTGTGCGAGGCGGAAGATCGGGCGATCGCGGTCGCAGCAGACCTCATGCCCCTGTGGGCCCAAATGGCACCTCACTGCCCCTCGGTCGAACATGTGATTGTGCTCGACACACCCGTGTCCTTAGCGACGGAACAGAACCCGAAGCGGCGCTGCTGGAATTACGAACTCCTTCTTCACAACCATGGCAAACAATGCGAGTGGGGTGGGCTTGATGAAAGCACCCCTGCCGGGCTTTGCTACACCTCCGGCACCACAGGAAAGCCGAAGGGGGTGCTCTACACCCATCGTTCCAACTATCTGCACACGCTGCGCGCCTTGCAGGCGGACGCGATGGCGCTCACCAGTGCCGACAGCATCCTGCTCGCCGTTCCCATGTTTCATGCCAATGCCTGGGCCATTCCCTTCGCAGCGCCGGCCGTCGGATCCAAACTCGTGCTGCCAGGACGTGCGCTCGATGGTGCACATCTGACCAGACTTATCCGGGAGGAAGGCGTCACCATAGCCGCCGGCGTCCACACCGTCTGGCAGGGTGTACTTGACTATCTCGATGCCGAAGGCGGAGACGTACCGACGCTCGAGCGGGTGCTTATTGGCGGCTCAGCGTGCCCGGAGGTGGTGCTCCAGCGCATGCAGGATCGCCTCAAGGCGCGGGTGCAGACGAGCTGGGGCATGACCGAGCTTTCCCCGCTGGGCACGATCTCGCCGGCACGCGGGAGGGAACCCGCCATTGCCTCTGGCCGTCCGCCGCTCGGCCTCGACCTCAAGCTCACAGACGCCAACGGTACGACCCTGTCCAAGCAGCGCAATGTCATGGGGCACCTTAAAGTCAAGGGCGCAAGCGTGGTCGATCGCTACTTCAAGTCCGAGATCGATATACTCGACAAGGAGGGTTACTTCGATACCGGGGATCTTGCCAGTATTGATGAAGATGGCAATCTGAGCATCTGCGGCCGCTCAAAGGATCTCATCAAATCAGGGGGCGAATGGATCAATCCGGCGGAAATCGAAGCCGTGATCGGCGGCTTGCCCGGGGTCGGGCTCGTGGCAGTCATCGGCAAGGCTGATCTCAAATGGGGCGAGCGTCCACTCCTCGTGGTCGAGCCGCAGAAAAACCACACCCTGGATGAGATGTCGCTCCTGAGCGCACTTCGCGGCAAGGTTGCCGACTGGTGGATTCCGGACGAGGTCATCCAGGTCAAAGAAATGCCATTGGCGCCGACGGGAAAGATCGACAAAATCCGCTTGCGCGAAGACTACGCCAAGGTCTGAGGCCGAACACCTGAACCCGTCGTCACGGCCTTGTTGCGCGGGCCTTCAGAGCGTGAAGATGGCCGCCCTCTATGGGAGTTCAGGGCTCCGCGAGATAGCCTGGAAGCTTGGCCTCAAATTCCGGAAAATATCGGCTGATCTCTGACAGGTCGAAGCGCTTCAGAATCGCCTCCTGGGGTTCTCGATCAAGGAGGAAGGCAAAAGCCGAGGTCAGGACGCGTTCAGGGGGAAAGCACCCGAGCGCAAGACGTTTCCACAGGCTGGGCGTCAGCGTGACATGGTGGCGGCTCTGGCCCCCCGACCCTCGAACCACCACCTCGAATTCGAGCACGGGGCCATGGCCAATTGGTTTGACCTCAATCATGGCAGTTCCGGTCTTTTTGGTGTGCATGCTCTTAACCCATCCTGCGCGTGAAGCAGATCCTGGGCAAGCAGCGAGGCAATGCGCCACCCATGCATTGGAACTGGCCGACGCAGGATCTGTGGCCCGGCAGGGCTGGCTGCCCATGCCTGGCCGTGAGCGGGTTTACCACAAGCACAGTCCAGGATGATGAGGCAAACCCTGCCCTGATCGCGCCAGGACCAGAAAGTGCCAGACCTTGAGTGCCCCGGTCGTCACGCTTGCGGGCGTCACCAAACATTTCGGGAGCAAGCAGCGAAAGGTCACAGCTATCGATGCCTTCAGCGCGAGCATCGAAGCTGGGCGGATCACCGGACTGGTTGGCCCAGATGGGGCGGGAAAGACGACCCTGATCCGGCTGATCGCCGGTCTACTTGCGCCCAGTAGCGGCACCATCGAGGTTCTGGGCTTCAATACCACCCGAACGCCCCAGAAAGTCCAAGCGGCCATCGGCTATATGCCGCAGCGCTTTGGCCTTTATGAGGATCTCAGCGTCTTCGAGAATTTCACGCTCTACGCCAGACTGCGGGCCCTTCGCGGTGCCGCACGCACGCAACGCTTCAATGAGCTGATGGCTTTTACCGGCCTGGCGCCTTTCCGCGACCGGCTAGCAGGGCAGCTTTCCGGGGGCATGAAACAGAAGCTCGGTCTTGCCTGTGCCCTCGTCCATCCGCCGCGCCTGCTGGTTCTCGATGAGCCGAGCGTGGGTGTGGATCCAGTGTCACGGCGCGAGCTGTGGTCCATCGTCGAGACGCTTGTCGACGATGGCGTCAGCGTCCTCTGGAGTACCGCCTATCTGGACGAAGCCGAACGCTGCCACGACGTTCTGCTCATGAGCGAAGGACGCCTCCTGCATGCCGGCCCCCCGGGCCCCATGAGCGCAAGTCTTGCCGGTCGCACCTTCAGCTTTGCCCTGAACGGTAGAGACAAGCGCACGATCATCCCCCGGCTGCAGCGGTATCCAGATGTCATGGATGCTCTCATCAAGGGAAGCGGCGTGCATCTTCTGCTTACCCACGAGCCCGATGACGCGAGGAAGCTTGAGCTTGCACAGGAACTCGGCCTTAAAGCAGGTGAATTGCGCCCTGCGCCTCCCCGCTTTGAAGATGCCTTCATCGCCCTGCTCAAGGACCCGCACACCCGTCCCCGGACTCAGTCCCCGGTCCCTGGCGGGGGGCCCGTGTCCTTGCACCATCACGGCGGTTCCACCGGCACCGGCTCCGGAGCCATCATCGAAGTTGAACACCTCGTACGACGTTTTGGAGCCTTTCGCGCCGTAGACGATGTCGGCTTTAGCGTCGCGCAGGGCGAGATCTTTGGCCTTCTGGGGCCCAACGGTGCGGGTAAGTCGACCACCTTCAAGATGCTCTGCGGCCTTCTGCCGCCTACCGATGGTAAGGCGCTGGTACTTGGCATCGATCTGCGCAAGGCGGCGGCAACCGCCCGCGCCCATATCGGCTACATGGCACAGAAGTTTTCGCTCTATGCCGACATGAGCGTCAGCGAAAACCTGACCTTCTTTGCCAGTGCCTATGGCCTGGATGGCGCTGCGCGTAGCCGCAGCATTGCGGCCGCGCTTGACGAATTTGCGCTGGGCGATCTTGCCAAGGTCGCCAGTGCGCAGCTCCCGTTAGGTTACAAGCAGCGTCTTGCCCTTGCCTGCGCCATCATGCACGAGCCCGGGGTATTGTTTCTTGATGAGCCCACCTCAGGGGTTGACCCGCTCGTGCGCCGCGAGTTCTGGACCCGCATCAACGCCATGGCCGCGGATGGCGTCACGGTGCTCGTGACCACCCACTTCCTGGAGGAAGCCGAATATTGCGACCGCCTCGGGATCATCTACCAGGGCAAACTCATTGCATTGGGAACTCCCGATCAGCTCAAGCGCGAGCATCGCAGTGCGGAGCAGCCTACCCCCACGCTCGAGGACGCGTTCATCGAGCTGATCCAGAAATATGATCGGGAGAACGATCGTGCCGCCAGGTGAAGCTTCTTCCCGACCCGGGGCCGGGTTTGGCTCTGCCGGACTGCGTCTCTTCGGCCTCATCTACAAGGAGGCACTGCAGATCATCCGTGATCCAAGCAGCATTGCCATCGCCTTCGTGCTGCCAGTTATCCTCCTTCTGCTCTTTGGCTATGGCGTCTCCCTTGACGCCAAGCATGTCCCGCTCGGTCTTGTGGTTGAAGCCCCTTCCCCTAAAACCTCGGATTTTGCCGCCGCGCTCTCCCATTCGGAATATTTTCACGTCATTCGCCTGCCCGATCGCAGCCAGGCTACCGCCGCCATGCTGTCCGGACGCATAAGCGGGGTCATCGTTCTGCGCAGTGACTTTGCCCGCAAGCTCTATTCTGCGTCCGGGGCCCCAATCCAGGCCATCATCAACGGCACGGATGCCAACACGGCACGCATCATCTCAGGTTACGTCCAGGGCGCGTGGCAAACCTGGTTGATTCATTATGGTCTTGACCACGGTCACAGCGTTACGGCTCCGGTCAGCGTCGAGCAACGCATGTGGTTCAACGCCGATATCCGCAGCCGCGATTTTCTCGTTCCGGGGCTGATCGCGATCATCATGACCCTCATCGGTACGCTTCTGACCGCCCTTGTGGTTGCCAGGGAATGGGAGCGTGGCACCATGGAGGCACTGCTCGTCACCCCGGTGCGGATTGACGAAATTCTCCTTGGAAAGCTCATTCCCTATTTTGTGCTCGGGATGGGCGGAATGGCCATTTCCACGATGATGGCGGTATGGGTCTTTGGTGTCCCGTTCCGCGGCTCGGCATTGGCCCTTATCGGGGTGTCCTGCCTCTTTATGCTCGCAGCACTTGGCATGGGCCTGCTGATTTCGACGCTAGCCCGCAGCCAGTTCGTCGCCGGCCAGGTCGCAATCATCATTGCGTTTCTACCCGCCTTCATACTGTCAGGCTTCATATTTGATATCGCGAGCATGCCCAAGGTGGTGAGGCTCCTGACCCACGTCATCCCTGCCAGATATTTCGTGACGGCACTTCAGAGCCTGTTTCTGGCCGGCACCCTCTGGCAAGTCCTGCTTTCAAACAGCGTTGCCCTGGCGATCATGTCACTCGTTTTCCTCGGGCTGACGCGCATGCGTACCCGCAAGACGCTGGAGTAGGAGCAAGCCATGTGGCGACGTATCCGGGCCCTCATTATCAAGGAATTCCTTGCCATCTGGAACGACAAGCGCAGCCGTGCGGTCATTATCATTCCTCCGCTCATTCAGCTCATGGTCTTCGGCTACGCGGCCAGCTTCGACGTAAACCATGTTGCAACCGCGATCTATAACGAGGACGGAGGCGCAACGGCCGCACAACTGGTCGCGAAGTTCGCGGGTTCTCCTGCCTTCCATATCCTCTACCATCTCGACGCACAGCGGCAGATTGCGGACAAAATCAACTCAAGGGCAGTAAGCCTCATCATCCACATCAGACCGACTTTTACCCGCGATCTAATGACCGGAAAGCCAGCGACCATCCAGGCGATCGTGGATGGCCGCGAGTCAAATACAGCCCTGATCATCCTGGGTTACGTAAACCAGATCGTGGAACGCTTTGATCAGCGCTGGAGCCTCCAGACACATCAGCCCCTGCCGCCCGCCCAGCTGGTCATGCGTTACTGGTTCAATCCAAACCTACAAAGCCGCTGGTTCATCATCCCAGGCATCGTCGCCCTGCTCACGATGGTTGTGACGATTGTTGTGACGGCTCTCACCATTGCCCGAGAGCGAGAAATAGGGACCTTCGAACAGCTCCTCGTCACCCCCTTTTCTCCTCTCGAAATCCTGATCGGGAAGTCGATCCCAGCGCTTGTCATTGGTGTCAGTGAGGCCACATTCATTATCCTGGCCGCGGTCCTGTGGTTTCATGTACCGCTTCGCGGCAGCATCGCGCTGCTCTATGCCGGGCTTCTGCTCTACATTCTTGCCGTCATCGGCATCGGACTGATGGTCTCTTCCCTGGCGCGAACCCAGCAGCAGGCGATGCTGGGCGCATTTCTGTTCGTGGTTCCGGCCGTCATCCTGTCAGGGTTTGCGACACCTATTGCCAACATGCCGGATTTTATCCAGACCATCACGCTGGCCAATCCGATGCGCTACTTTCTCGTCGTGGTCCGTGGTCTTTTTCTTGAAGAACTTCCCGCCGATGTGGTGATTACCCAGTTATGGCCGATGGCCGTCATTGCCATTTTGACATTGAACGGAGCCAGCTGGCTGTTCCGACATCGCGCGGCATGAGAATGCCGCGCGGCAGGCCACTTCGGAGCAAAGCTGTGAGCTCCTTTCGAAGTCACCGCGTTCCTGCCCGATGCGGGTCATCGCCTGTCTTCAGCTATCGCAATGTCGCGGCGTCCCTGCAAAAGCCAAAAACGCACGCGCGCAAGGCGGTTGCACATGCTACGCACTCTCCCCCATCAGATGATTTGGCTTCAACCTGCAGGTGGGGCACACTGAGATCCTGCCAATTTCCACAGGGCATGCCATGAGCCTTCTCTTCAAGAACTGCACCATCATCGACGGAAGCGGAGCCCCACCCTTTTCGGGAGATATCCTCGTATCGGGCGATCGCATTGCACAGGTGTCCGGCACGATCCCACCGCCAATGAATGCTGAGATCATTGATTGCAAGGGCCTCGCCGTCACCCCTGGGTTCATAGACTGTCATTCCCACAATGACTGGTTTGCCCTCTCGGACGATCATTCACGCTACTTCGATCCCTTTCTCCTCCAGGGCATAACAACCTTTGTTGCAGGAAACTGTGGCTATTCGGTTGTAGGCTTCCAGAGGAACTCCTCCTATCAACACGAGATCGGAAGCCTGTTCGAGCGTGATGTGGCCTCGAGCCGTTTCAACTGCTTTGCTCCCTGGTTTGACGCGGTCGACCTCCATTGTCCCGTCAATATTGCCTGTCTTGCCGGTCATGGCACCGCACGCATTGGTGTCAATGGCGACAAAAACACGGCTCTCACTGAGGAGCGGAAGAGGGCCATGCTCGAAGATCTCGAGCAGGCTCTGTTGGACGGCGCTGGCGGAATTTCACTTGGATTGATGTATGAGCCCGGGCTCTATGCTCCCTATGGCGAACTCGTTGAGGTTGCCCGTCTGTGCGCCAAATACGACCGCATTCTGACGGTTCATCCTCGCGCCGAGTCGAATATCTCCATGTCCTATTCCAGCTTCACCCGGAGCCATCTGCTGCTGGCGCTCGCAGAGCTTGATCGGCTTGTGCGCGAAACGGGCGTGCGCTTTCAGCATAGTCACCTCATCTTCGCGGGCCGTAAAACCTGGAAGGTAGAAGGGAAGGCTGTTGCGGTTCTGGAAAAGTTGAAGGCGGACGGATACGACGTGGCCTTTGACATGTACCCGCTTGACTATGGCGTCTCCATCATCACGGTGGTACTTCCTGACTGGTATCAGGCCATGACGGTGGAGGAGAGGCGTCGGCCCTTAACACATCTGCGGCTTGCGCTCATGGTGCACGCCACAACGCGCCTGCTGGGATTCGGCTTTTCGGATATCAGAATTGCTTACGGCGGGGAAAACCAGACGGATATCATCGGTAAGTCTGTTGCCGAGATCGCCCGTGAACGCGGGATTTCTCCGCTCAAGGCCTATCTCGATGTCTGTGAGAAAAGCAATTTTAAGGCGACTGTTCTTATGGGCGCCTATCAGAATGACGATATCATCCGCGACCTCATGAGCAACGACATGTCCCTGTTCATGACCGATGCCTGGGTTCATCGTTATGGCAAGCAAAATGGCGCCATCTATGGCGCCCTGCCGCGCTTCATCGAACTTGGGGCCCGGATGGGGCAGCCAATAGAGCAGACAATTGCCAAAATGACCGGTCGCAGCGCCGCCCGCTTCAAACTGGAAAATCGCGGATTGATCGCGGAAGGCAGTTTTGCGGATCTCAACGTCATCGATCTGGCCGCCCTGAAGACACGGATCGATGAGGAACTGCCCCCACTTGGGATCCGCCATACCTACGTCAATGGAAATCTCGTTGCGTGCAACGGTGTTCGCGTCAGGAGTAACCGAATTACGGGGCGTGCCATCCGCGTGCACTAGGCCTCAGAGCCTCCGCGCATGAACACTTGCGCCAGGCATGACGCAAGGAGGGGGGGATGGGTCGTCCTGATAGGTAAGGTCAGGCCCGCTTGCGCGGGTCCCATTTACGCCGATGACCATGCTGTCGGCCACCCTATGGTACCCGCGCCCAGACCTTGTGGCCGTTCAGCCAGGTTTCCTCAACCTTGATATCCTGGATGGCCAGAGGATTGACTTTGCGCGGATCCTCCGACAGCACAACAAGATCAGCAAATTTCCCCGGTTCCAGGCTGCCAACCTCATGTTCGGAATGACATTGCCATGCAGCGTCGCGCGTCATCGAGCGAATCGCAGCTTCAATAGGTACACGCTCTTCAGGTGCCAGAGCATTGTCGGGATCGCGCCACATCTGGCGGGTCACCGCATTGTGGATGCAGCGCAAGGGATCCATCTGGGTAACTGGATCATCCGAATGCAGCGTCCAGACAATACCCTCACGTTCACAGCTGGCCGTCCGGTCTAGGAGAGCTGCCTTGCGCGGGCCGAATATATTGTCGCGGAACGCCTGTCCCCAATAATAGACATGCCCGATCAGGAAGCTTGGCGACACGCCAAGATCCTTGATTCGTGCGATCTGCTCGTCATGCAGGATCGAGCAATGCTCAATGCGCGGCCGGCGTGCCAGCGACACGCCGCGTGCCCTCGCCTGCTCATAGGCATCAAGGATCACATCTATCGTTCTGTCACCATTGCCATGGACGACAACCTGCCAGCCTTGCCGGAGACGCAGTTCAATCTTTTCCTTGAGATCCTCGGGCGCAACATAGGCAAAGCCGGTGTCACTACTGTTCAGATACGGTTCGCGCTGGCAGCCGGTCCGGCCCTGGTTTGAGCCATCGGCCACAATCTTCCAGCCGGTGGCCCGCACCAGCTCATTGCCGTGGCCGAAGCCGAGGTTCATTCGATCCCACTCGTGCCCCAAAGCATCGAGCACGGAATAGCGCAGGCGTGTCGTCATGCGGCCACTTTCGGCCATCGCCTGATAGGTCGAAATATCTGACGGGCCACTGAAGCCGCCGGTGGCCTGGTCACAGAAGGTGGTGATGCCAACGGCATTGGCCTTGCGGCAAACCTCAAGCCCGGCTTCAACCGGATCGAGCCCGGCCATGGCGCGTGCCGCGAGGAACACGCGTATCAGTGCGGCACCGCCCTTCAGCACGCCGTTTGGCATGCCGTCGGCATCACGTACAAAGGCGGCGCCGGCCGGATCCGGCGTGGTTCGCTCAATGCCTGCCAGCTGAAGCGCCCGACTGTTGCAGTAGCCAAAATGCAGTGAGGCATTGAGCACCAGGATGGGATGGCTTGGCGATACCTGATCCAGAAGCCGTGCCGACAGATCCTCCGCCCCTTCCTGCAGCGAAGGATCAACCTGGCCGCCGAGCACCCATTGGCCTGCTAGCGTATTGCGGGCCCGCTCGCGCAGGCGCCCAAGCACCGCCGCAATATCCGGGCAGCTCAGTACCCCGACATTTTCCCAGCGACTTCCCATCGCCGCCGGCATGAGATGCATATGGGGTTCAACAAAGCCCGGCAGGATCGTCCTGCCTCCCACATCAATGAGCACCGCGTCCGCTCCCGCCTTACGCAGCACGTCCTCTTGGGTTCCAACCACAAGCACCTTTCCGTCCTTGATCGCGAGCGCCTCTGCCTCCGAAAAACCTGCGTCGACCGGCAGCACCGTTCCACCCACGAAGACCCGTGTTCGCGCGGGGGCCTGATCCGTTCTGCTGTGGTTGAGACTGTCTCTACTGGGAGGCGAGCCCGGCAGGGGGCTGGCAGCCAAAAGAGTCGCGCCAACCGCCGCGCTCCGGCCGCCAAAGCGTTGCAGGAGAAGCGTCAATGCCAGCGGTTGAAGCTCGCTCTGGTGCTCTTTGCGAAAGGCGTCGCCAAAGAGTGTACTGCAGCAAGGGCAGCCAAAATGATCGTGCATGGATCCTCACTAAACCGAGTCTTTGATTACCTCAGTCCGGGACTGACCGCGGGGGATAAAAAAACGGGGACGAAAATACTTTCAAGTCCGAGCGTGATATTCTTTTCCGGCTCATCAAACCGGGATTATCTTCCCGGGATTGAGAATATTATCTGGATCCAGCATCCGCTTCATTCTGGACATGAGTGAGATTTCCTCGCTCGAGCGCGAAAGCGGGAGATAGTCGCGTTTCTGCAGCCCGATGCCATGCTCGGCTGATATGGACCCGCCACATGCGGAGAGCGGCTGATAGACAGTCATTTCCACCTTGTGACGGATTTCTGGGCTTTGCTCACCCACGCTCACAATCACGTGCAGGTTACCATCGCCCATATGCCCGAAAACCAGCATGCGCGATTTGGGCCACTGATTACGCAGCGCCGAACCGACGCCGGCGACGTAATTTTCCATGTGACGAATGGGAAGGCTGACGTCGAAGGTAAATATCGGCGCAAACTGGATCACTTGTGCCACATCATCCCGTAAAGACCAGATTTTCTTACACTCATCCTGGGACTTGGCTATGGCTGCATCAACGATGTCACCATCTTCGAGCGCGGCTTCCAGAATCTGACGAAACCGATCGCCATCGGCTCCCGTTTCACCACCCAGAGATTCGATGAGCACGTAGTAGGGATACCCCTTCGGCACCGGTGCACGGCCCTGGGCAGGCGGGGTTGTGACGAGGTTGTAGAAATCCTCCCACATCACCTCAAACGCCGACAAGGTTCCTGCCAGCTCCTTTTCCACTCTGCGCAACAGTCTTGGCAGTGCAGAAAATTCGTGGACTGCGACCATTGCCACATTCTGGCTGGAGGGCAGCGGGCGAAGCCGCAATACGGCGCGGGTCACAACGCCAAGCGTACCCTCCGAACCAATGAAGAGCTGCTTTAGGTCATAACCCGTGTTGTTCTTGATGAGATGGTTGAGTGAGGTCACGATGGTTCCGTCCGCCAGTACGACCTCAAGTCCAAGCACCATGTCCCGCATCATCCCGTAGCGCAGCACCCTGTTGCCGCCCGCGTTGGTCGAGATATTTCCACCAATCGTGGCCGAGCCTCGCGCCCCAAGGTCGAGCGGAAAGAAAAGACCTTCCTCCTCGACGCGTTCACACAGCAACTGGAGCGGGCATCCCGCCTCAACGGTCGCTGTCGCACCCATTTTGTCGACGTCGATGACCCGGTTCATCCGCTCAAGGGAAAGGGCAATTGCCTTGTCCGCGAACGTGCCTTCAACCAGACCAGTTTTTCCGCCCCAGGGGACAACCGCAATTTTGGCACGGTGACAAAGGCGCAGGACCCTGGACACTTCTTCCGTGGAACTGGGACGCAATACGGCCCGCGGTATACCCATCGGGGTCCATCCCTGGGCCTTTTGGGCCGCTTCTTCTCTCTCGAGTACTGCACCTTCAGAGAGTGCGGACCGCAGCTCGGAAATCAGCTTTTCCATGGTGATACCCCCCATTCCTCTGGCCCTATAGGGCGTTGGCATCCTCTGCCGTATTATGACATCGATCAATCGTGCTTGAGGATCTGCCATGGCTGAAGAGGACACAACAGCCACGACCTGAGTGAGCGTCACTCAAGCCTGCGGGGTCACATAGGCCTGCGCCAGGATCACAGGTCCGCGTGCAAGCTCAAGCACTCCATGTGTAGGCCATAGCTGCGTTTTAGTCCCCTTCAAGCCCCAGTTCGCGTCATCCATCCTGTATGGGGGGCGAAAAGCTCCAGGGGATTTGGGCCCCCGCTGATATCGACCGCCCTCTTGCGCCTCTGCCCGAGAGGGGGGCCATGGTCCATGAGCATGATACTTCCTGGAACCCTGAGGGAAAATCGAGCATCGCAGCTGCGCCTTGAGGCACCAGTACGGTTGGCACGCCCCGAGTGGCAGGCTCTGCAGCCTGTCATCGGTGTAACCTCTGGAGAGGATCTGGCCGATGGCATGCCGTGAGGATGGCGTGTTGGAAGCGGCGCTACCAAAGAAAATGCGGGCATGCTCACCTGCTGTCGCAGTCAGAGCAAATTTGTGGCTCAGAGCTCCCACCGCGCCGGGTTGAAAGCATAAGATCCGGGTGCCTCGGCCATCAGGGGCGCGTAAGACAGATCTTGATGACCCGCATTTCCAAGCGACCTGCCGGCATAGATCTCGCCACCCATCGCATAATATTCGCAGATGACCCTGGAATGCCCGCCCCTAAGCTCCGATCAGAATCAGCCAGGTGCATCGGCGATGGCTCGGCCGCCATCAAGTTGTGCCGTGACCGACAAAGAGCCCTGGTGTCAGCGCCCTGACGGCGAAGCCAGAGCTCGCGCCCAACTTGGTCTGGGTCGCTGACGAACCGCCCCCTGATGCGAACACCGCGTGCCTGTCGATGCTGTGCGCCATGCTTCTCAGCTCATGGGTCAGATGAACAATGACCTGTCGCCGATCCGCATGATCGGCCCCGGCATTTTTCCGTTACAGGTCCAGTCATCGCAGGTGGTGCTATTGGCGAGCGCGCCGGTGAGCCCATCCGTATGGAAGCTCTCTTCAACGCGCCGGGCAGAGCGTTTGCCGGATGAAAGTGGCAGATCGGACAAAGCGCGCACGATGCGGCCAAGATTACCCGCTTTCAGGTGCGGCGTCGCCCCAGTGCCATATATGGAAGGTAGGTTATAGGCCAAATTGGGACGTAGGACCCGCCTGCAGCGCAGCTCACACCTCCTCCTGCCTATGTGGAGGAATTGCGCCCGCCCGAAACGCGCGGCGGTGAGGAAAATGTCTCATAAAGGGGCTCCTTCGCCAATGGAGAAGGTCGAGAACCGGCCCTTTTCCGATCACGAAAATCAGCCTTTGCATTGGGCACAATATTGATCAAGGGGAAAGGCGCGCAGGAGGCGCCTTGGGGCATACCGTCGGATGGCTCCGCCTGGGACGCGGTAAAGTATTGCCGACAGTCCTTTGGGCCTCCTTACCGGAGTTTTGGCGGGCTCACGTCCCGCAACAGGGGGGCCTTAGCCCTGAACCATACGGAAGGCTTAATCCGGCTGATTTATTGACATATCGAAGCGCCGGCGCGCGGGGTCTTTCTTTCCACAACAGGCCGATAGTCTTCAGGGGCAAAAAAGGCGTTAGGGTCAGAAAAGCTAAAGATTCAGTCTCCGTGCGTCTTTGGCACGCAGCAGCTAAGACACGTCATTTTGCTAAGACACCTCTTTTTATTGGAACATACACGGCGTAACATTAAGTCCAACGTAAAGAATGAGGTAAAGGGCATGAATACGGGCTCGCCGGCCATGACACCTTTTTCCGACGGTCCCGAGCGCTGGCTTGCCTTGGTTTCGGTGGTCGAGCAGCTCTCCGCGGCCAGAAGCCTTCGGGAGGTAATCCAGGTTGTCCGGAACACTGCCCGGCAATTATCCGACGCAGATGGCGTAACCTTCGTATTGCGCGATGAAGATTTTTGCCACTATGTCGAGGAGGATGCGATCAGCCCGCTGTGGAAGGGCAAACGCTTCCCGCTGAACGCCTGTATTTCCGGCTGGTGCATGCTGAACGGGAAAACCGCCGTCATTCCCGACATCTACGCCGACCCACGCATCCCCCAGGACGCCTACCGGCCGACTTTTGTGAAGAGCCTGGTGATGACTCCGGTACGTGCTGAAAATTCTGTCGCCGCAATTGGCTCCTACTGGAGTGTGTACCGCAAATTCAGTGATGGCGAAGTTGCTCTCCTGGAAGGCTTGGCGCGCTCGACAGCCGCCGCCATTTCTGCCGTCCACGCCCGCGACACGCTCCGCGCCAGCGAGGAACGACTTCGCCTCGCGCTGGCAGCCGGGCACATGGGCGACTGGGAACTCGACTTGGCCACGAACACCATGACGGCCTCAGCGACCTGCAAGGAGGCATTTGGACTGAGCACCGATGATCACTGCTCCTTTATGGATCTCGTGGCGATGGTTCACCCTGATGACCGTCGTCATGTCGAAAAGGCCTTCGCAGAGTCCTGGGAAGGATCTTCCGATCTCAATATTGAGTTCCGCGTGCTGCGGGCGGACCGGAGCTTCGGCTGGGTTCACATGCGCGGTCGCCTCATAAACGACGCGGATAAATCGATTTCGCGCCTCATCGGGGTGTCATTCAACAGCACCGCATGGTGGCAGGCACAAGAGCGTATGGACCGGCTACAGTCCGAACTCGCCCATGTTGGCCGCTTGAGCGAACTGAGCCAGATGAGTTCGAGCTTTGCGCACGAACTGGTACAGCCTCTTGCCGCGGCGAGTAATTATCTCGGAGCCGCGCGACGATTCCTGAACGCCAACAACGCAATCCCTGAACAAGCCTATGACATGGTCACGAAGGCCGAGGCTCAAATCTCGCGTACCAAGCAGACCATCCAGCAGATCCGTGGCTTCGCGCGCAAAGCCGATCCGGTGCGCAGCATTGAGGATCTGGTGCCTCTGATCGATGAGACCGTTGAGATCGCACGCACCGGTTGGAAGTACCGGAATATGGAATTAAAGCTCACCATCGACAGCAACATACCGCCGGTCGCCGTGGACAAGATCCAGATCCAGCAGGTTCTGCTCAACCTCATCCGAAATGCCTTTGAGGCGATGGAAGACACAGACAACCAGGAGCTCATCGTTTCCGCCAAACGGGTGGATGACGGGCGCATGGTCGAACTCAGCGTGACCGACCGTGGCCCGGGCCTTGCCCCGGAAATCATGGAAAACCTTTTCAAGCCCTTCCACACCACGAAAGAACACGGCATGGGCGTCGGGCTTTCCATCTGTCGACACATTATCGAGGGTCACGGTGGAAGGATTTGGGCCGATGCCGCAAACGGACATGGCGCAAGGTTCTGTTTCACCGTGCCAACGGACGCGGCCGAGCAGAGAACGCGACAAAGCGATCAGGGCGCGGGCGCGGCACCCATATGAGCATGGTTGGTATCATCCCCTATAGCGATCTCTACCGCGATCAGCTTGTCGAACTTACGCTGTGCCTTTGATCCGGTGCTCTCGGCGACCAAGGATGAATTGCCGGATTTCGTCTATGCCGCCTTCTATCCCTAAGGCTGGCAGTAGCACCAACGAAACGACGTTGGCTCACTGATTCAGAGCGATCCGCAAAACATCTGGCTTGCATTGCAGGAAGGAGCTGTCAGCTTCGTCGGACTTCGCCTTCACCAGACCGATCAGATGGGTGAAATCTATGTCATTGCCGTCGCACCGGACCATCAGCGTCAAGGATCAGACGCCATCTGGTTCACTTTGTCGAACAGCACTTTCGCACGCTCAACCTGAAGATGGTCATGATCAAAACCGCCGGGTATGCGGGCCACCTGCCTGCTCATCAGACTAACAGCGCACTCGGCTATCAGGCTTGGCCCGTCATCCGTCACTTCAAGCCACTTAAAGTGCCAAAGCCGGGCCTAGTCGGACCTGCACTACAATATTGGAACTTTTTGCCTTGGCCATTTCGGTTAGCAGGAGGGCTGGTACCGTTACCGCTATTTTAATTGCTGGCTTTAACCCGCCGGTCGCATAAAATCCGCGCACGTCCTTGGACGCATTCAGGCGGTCCAAGGCGACCCAAAAGGGAGAGCGGGACATGCTCAATACGCGTAGATTTGCGGCTGCGACCACCTTGGTCGGAGCCTGTGCCCTGATGCCGGCAGGCGCCAGCACCACCAAAACGATCTCCATTCCGCCTTACGTTCAAGCGGCGGTAGATGCACCCGGCCGTCCGGCTAAGGACCGAGCGATCGATGTCAATCGGCGGCCAGCTGCGGCCATTGCATTTGCGGGCGTGAAGCCGGGTGATAGCGTTCTCGAACTGGTGCCCGGCGGCGGCTACTACACCCGTATCCTGAGCAAAGTCGTGGGCCCCAAGGGCAAGGTCTATGAGGCCTTCCCCGGTCCGGTGACGATGCACATGGGCCATCGCACCCATAATGCGCTCGCAGCGGTCACCAAGCTGTCTCACACCGCTGCCTACGCGAACGTCGTACCGCTTCCCAATGCTGGAAAATCGCTCAAGATTCCACACAAGGTGGATTTCGTGTGGACTTCCGACAATTACCATGATTTCCACAATAAATTTTTTGGGCCTCTTAACATGCTGGCCTTCAACAAGGCGGTCTACCGCGATCTCAAACCGGGTGGCATCTACGTCATCATTGATCATGCCACGGCACCGGGTAAGGGTATGACCGAGACCGACACACTCCACCGCTCTGATCCTGCCGCGACCAAAAAGGAAGTCCTCGCAGCCGGCT
>JAKAVI010000442.1 GCA_021817355.1 Pseudomonadota bacterium
GTGGCTCGATCCCGTTCATGGGCATGCTGGGCGCCAAGTTTCCGCAGACCCAGTTCGTCATAACCGGCGTCTTAGGCCCTCACTCCAACGCGCACGGACCCAATGAATTCCTGCACATTCCAACGGGCAAGAATGTGACCGAAGTGATCGCGCGCATACTTGCCGACTACGCCGCCCAGTCGCGCTGAGCGGCGCCAGCCGGACCACGGATGCGCTTAGCGCAAAGCCTCGATCGCCGGGCTTTTGCTGGGGGGCTGGCCGGTACGGGATTTACGCCGTGGACGGCGGCGCCCCTCGCGCCGGGGTGCACGCTCGGCCGCGGCCTGGGACGGGCGCTCCGCGGCAGCCTGTGGCGGACGGGCATGGCTGCGTTCACGGCGAGGTTCGGGCGCCTTTTCGATCACGCCCTCTGGCGTCGGTACGACCTGGATGCGCTGGCGGGTAATGCGTTCGATCTGCCGCAAGAGCCCGCGCTCGCTTTCATCGACGAGTGAAATCGCAATGCCGCTGGCGCCGGCCCGCGCCGTGCGGCCGATACGGTGGACATAGCTTTCCGCCTCATTGGGCAGCTCAAAATTGATGACGTGCGTGATGTCATCGACATCAATCCCACGCGCCGCAATGTCGGTCGCAACGAGGATTGGCGCCTCGCCGCTACGAAAGCGGGCCATCGCGCGCTGACGTGCGTTCTGGGATTTGTTGCCGTGGATCGCTTCAGCACAAAGTCCGGCCTTCTCCAGTGTCTCAGCAACCTTGTTGGCACCGTATTTGGTCTTCGTAAAGACAATGGCGCGTTTGACCTCGGGGGTACGCAACAGGCTGATAAGGATACCGCGCTTTTGTCGGCTGTCCGCGAACAGCACGCGCTGTTCAATCCGCTCCGCGGGGCGCGATTGTGGTGCAATCTCGATACGTTCCGGCTGTCTCAGCATGTCGCCGACAAGCTTGACGACGTCATCAGGCATCGTAGCCGAGAACAGCATCGACTGACGGTCTTTGGGCAACAGCGCGACAATGCGCCGAACATCGCGAATAAAGCCCATGTCAAGCATGCGGTCAGCTTCGTCGACGACAAATACTTCGACCTCGTCGAGCCGCAGGTGGCGCTGGGCAATGAGATCAAGCAGCCGCCCGGGGGTTGCCACCAGGATATCAACCCCCTTGGCCAGTTCCTGTACCTGCCGGTTCTGGTTCACCCCACCGAAGATCACGCAATGGCGAAGCTTCAGCCCGCGGCCATAGCTTCTCAGCGACAGGTCTATTTGCAACGCCAGCTCGCGTGTAGGCGCAAGAATGAGCGCCCGCGTCGCGCGGGCCTTTACCGTACGCATGTCGGTATGAAGCTTCTGGAGCAGTGGCAAACCGAATGCTGCGGTCTTGCCGGTACCGGTCTGCGCAATGCCGAGAAGATCGCGTCCGGCCAGCAGGCGCGGAATGGCTCGAGACTGGATAGGGGTGGGGGTCATATAAGATTCAGCCTCGAGCACGCGCATGATCGGCGCGATGAGGCCTAATTCGTCAAAATTGGTCACGATAAGTCCTATAGTCGCAAAGCACATGGCTTCAGCGACAGCGGGTGCCGTCTTTCCCGCACATGGAAGCAAACGGAGGGGGTTGAAAAAGCGGCTCAGGCCAGAAGGCTGGAGCGTGCGGCCGCATGAGGCACTGTATATCGGCGCTCTACTCTTCACTGTCAAGTGCGCCTCGAACTGACCGAGGAGACGGCAGTGCCGCCGCACGACCGCAGCGATGCAGCCCGTCAATATCATCTGTATACGAATTATTACCGGAGGGCTGTCGTCCTGCACGCAAACCGCTCGCAAGAGGCGGTGGTCATGGCAGCGAAGCTGGCGCCGTCACTGCAGCGTGATATCCCTTGCCCTCCACCCATTTGTTCTTTATTTGTTCTTCATGGGCAAGGCACGTTGGACACGGTGGGACGGGGGGCACGGACGCATAGACGCGTACAGTCTTGAACTTGGCACGCTCGTAACGGCGACCGTACGCCGGCGCCCCGGCGACAGCTGGGCGATTGAAATCAACCGCATCCCGATCGGCGACTACCGGTCAAAGGACGCAGCCCTCCTCGAAGCGGACGGACGCATCCGCAACTATGCCCGCGACTTCATCGAGGACTGGGCACTTTGGACGGTCGCGACGGATGAGCGCTTTGCAAAGTGGCGAATGCGATAAGCATGCTGCCACCGCGTAAGGTCATGGCAGAGGGATTGGGAACCGACCCCACGCTGCGCGCGGGCCTGGCGGTCGCGACGAAGGTGTCCGCCTGTTCCGCAATCATCCCGTGAAGTGCTCCGACACGATTGCACCCGCCCTGGGGTGCTCTGCATAAAATGTGAAGAATGCAGAACGATTAATTCGCTTGCTTGGGAAGATGCCGCAATGCCGGCTCTCGCCCGGCTTTCCGCTCATTCGCAGAACACACGTACCTTGACCTTATTACTTGGCTGGTCAACATCGATCGACAGATCCTTGAGCTGCGCGATAAGTTCGTCAACATTCGCAGGCTTAAGCTGGTTGATATCAAAAGCGATGCCCTGCTCGTGCAGAGCGTCGTTGAGATGCTCACGGGCCACCGGTGGAATAAAGCTGGTCAGCCGCACGCCGGCGCGCAACAGCTGTAACGGCACCCGGATATTGACTTTGGTTATGCCATCACCCTGGTCGCCTGGCTCATTAGCCTCAACGAGCACACGCAGATATTTGGGTGACCCTCCTGCGGGGCCCGGCACCTCGACCGCGCCGACGGCCGCGATGAGGCGGTTGGCATCCTCCACGCTGATTTTTCCTTCGGCAAGCATATCCAGAATCTGCTTGCGGTTATCGCTCATGGTATCATCCTCCTAAACAAAGCGGACAAAGACGGCCGAGTGGGCACGTTCAAAATCGATCACGGTTCCGGAAAGTGAATTCAGAACACCAAGAAGCGCTGCGATAACACGCAATGGAGGAGTGCCCACCCTCCTCAGCCCGACCATGGCGATGGGCGACACGATCAGCGCAACCGGCAAAAGCAGCAGCCACAGCAGGAACAATGGCAGCCAGAGCCGTATATGATTTTCGCGCTGACGTATCGTGAGCTGAGCAAGGAGCGGCGGCATTACTTCAATGCCTCCAGTTGGGCGATGGCCTCGGTGACCGTGATCTCACCACGCGCAAGCCGGTCCAAAATCTCGCTGCGGTAGGGCGGTGCTTCTGTCTCCACGAAACTAAGGACGGCGCAGATGCGGTTCAGCCGCGCCTTGATGGTGGGATAGCTGACCCCGAAGACCCTCTCCATCTCCTTGATGGAACCATGGGCGCGGACAAAGGCCGCGACAAAGATCTGATCCTCAGCAGAGAGCTTGGCCAGATCAGGCAGCGCAAAACGGCCTTCTATCGCCACGCCGCTCGCCAGTCGAACCCGCTCAATTGTGAAGGGCTGCTCCCCGGCAAGAGCGGTCAGTGCCTGCCATTCCAGTAAATCGACCATAAACGCACCTTGGAAGCTCAGGGCTCCAAACATAATATTCATATTATTAAATTGTAAACTGATTAAAAATCAATTTTGTCAATTTTTAGTGCCGATCCGGTGAGGATTTTTCCGATGCGCTTCATCCAGACACGACCAGGGCCAGGACGGGCAAGATTATTTGCTGCCCAATGGTACCGATCGGGCTGGCGGCATGACGGAAAAGCTCGGGGAGCACAGGCCAGACGATTTGCCATGACCAGGACGACGATGCGTCCTGCACGCGATGCGAAAGCAGCATCACCCTGGTTTTTGCGCAGCCGGCCCAAAGGCGTCAAAGGCCACGCCTGAAAGCCCATGTTGGCAACACCTGATCTTGATCCTCGGGACGAGTTCCGCTGGACGCGCTTCCCCAGTCTTTGATCCGAGCAGCTCACGCCGTCTGCGTCGAATGTGGTGTCTGGCGGATATTTCCCCGCTTTCATTTGCGATACAGGGGCCATTCATGAGACCCCAGCGGTAAGCGTCACCAAAATCCTCGCGCGGCGGCTGCCGCCAGTAGGAAACTGGATGCTATATTGAGAGAGCTGTCCGGATGAGCCGGACAGGACGCGAGGGCGACAATGGCACATGCAAGGCTGACGGCACAGCGATCCCAGTTTGTCGGAGCCCCGGCATTTAGGATTCTGATCGGGATATTTGGTGCCGTATGGCTGTTCAATGCAGTCTGGCAGGCTGAGGCATGGCTTGTCGCGCCAGGTGCGAAAGCCA
>JAKAVI010000385.1 GCA_021817355.1 Pseudomonadota bacterium
TCTACGGCAGCCAGCGCTTCAGCTATGCGAACCGGCACTACTTCTATCTCTTCCGCGAATTTCCAGGGCACGACCAACTGGTTGGCCGCAGCTATGACGAACTCGTAAGGCTGGAAGTGGAAACCGGCGCAACCCGTCTGCCCGACGGGGTTAGCGGGCTTGAGGCCTACGTCGCGTCGCGATGCCGGCAACTCGCCGAGGGCACCTCCGCACCGCGTGACATTTTCCTCGATGATGGACGCATCATCGAGATCAAGATGCGTCGCACACCGAGCGGCTCTATCGGACTGTGGGCCGACGTTACGCAGGCACGGGAAAATTACGGCCGGCTGACAAATGCGGTTGAGATGTCTACTGACGCCTTTGCCTTTTGGGACAGCAGGGATCGGCTGGTCATGTGCAATGCCGGCTTCGCCCAGATTCACGGTCATAGCGGGGAACGTGCGCTTCACGGCATCGGTTACGAGGATCTTCTTTCTGAAACGCTAGACCACGACCTCATCGCCCTTGATGAAAGCCGTACCGACTTCATGGCGCGCCGCCTGCAGGCCCATCGCGCTCCCGCCGGGGCCATCACCATGCGTCTCAAAACCGGTCAGGCTTTCCTCTTGCGTGAGCGCGCCATGCCGGATGGCGGACGGGCAAGTGTCTTTACGGACGTCACCGACCGGACGCGAACCGAGGCAGCTTTCGCGGAACAGGGTCAGGTACTCGCGCGCACCCGTCATACCCTGGAACGACAGAACGAATACCTGGCCGCCCTTGCCCGCCGTCTCGATGATGCTGAGCGCAGCGCCACTGAGACGAAACAGGCATTCCTGCGGACGATGAGCCACGAACTGAAGACCCCGCTCAATGCCATCATTGGCTTTTCCGATCTTTTGCGCACCAGTTCCGGACGCTTCTCCCCCTCCCAGGTCACCGAATATGCCGACCTCATTCATGGTGCTGGGAACAACCTGCTAAGGATGCTGAACCAGATCCTCGATCTCACCAAAATCGCATCCGGTCAGTTCCGGCTTCGCCGTGATAGGCTTCGCGTGAGCGCTGTCTTTGGGCGCGCCTGCGAGAGCGTGGAGGATGCGGCGCACGCCAAGGGACTCAACCTCACGGTTGACTGCCCCGACGATCTGTCGATCACAGCCGATGAGGGCGCACTTTTGAACGCACTCGGACAGGGCCTGCACAACGCCATCTCCTTTACAGGACATGGCGGCAACATCCGGCTGGCGGGATGGCGCGACGGCAGCCTCCTGTGTCTGCAGATCGACGATGATGGTCCTGGTATCGCGCCGGAAAAACTGCCGTCACTCGTGCAGCCCTTCACACAGGTACCCGTCCCAGGTGCCGAACACCATGGCGGTGCCGGGTTGGGATTGACGCTGGTCAAGGCGATCACCGAACAGCTCGGGGGCCAGATGACATTGTCCTCGGAACCCGGCAAGGGATTTTCGCTGGCACTGCGGCTCCCCGCGCAGTAGGGCTGGCAATCCACAAGCGGCGGGGTTGGCGGGGCTGAGCGCTGCCGGCGCAAGCCGGGCGGGCGCCCGTTTCGGGCTTGCCACGGGAATCGTCCACCTCCCTGTTACCCGGACTTGAAGGGGCCTCCGGCCCGGGCTAGAGCAGCCACTGCCCGCCCTTGCCAAAAGAGGACGTCATGAACTGTGGTGCGCTCATCCATGCCGGCCTGGTGCCGCTCCTTGCGACCAGCACGCTCGGCGAGGCCGCCGGGCTTCTGGCGCAAGCACCGGTGCAAAGCCTGCCTGTCGTCACCGCAGAGCGTGTCTATGTCGGCGTATTCGGTCTCAGCGAGCTGCTGGCACGCATTGTGCCACGCGTCGCGGTCGCTGGTGACATGAAGGCCAATCTGCGTTTCATTCCCGACGACATGAGTGAACTGCACACCAGGTTTGAGGCCATAGGCGCAGAGCAGGTCGGCAAGTGGTGCAATCGACAGGCCGCCTTTGTCCGGCCAGACACACCCGCCATCGAGGCTCTGCAGCTGTTCTGTCGTGGCCACAGCATGCTCCCAGTGGTGGCAGCCGATGGCAAACTGCTCGGTCTGCTCTCCCCGTCCGCGGCAATCCGTGTCATAAGCTCCCGACCGGACCAAACCTGATCAGGGGGTATCATGGCGCAAGGCACGGCGCTGTTCTGGACAGCGACCGGCATACTCATCTTTACCTATGCTGTGATCATCAGTGATCGTGTCAACCGCGCGGTGATCGCCCTTCTGGGCGCATGCATCATGGTCATCGCCGGAGTTCTGACCCAGAATGAGGCCATTGCAGCGATTAACTTTAATGCTCTTGGCCTCCTTGCAGGAATGATGATGATCGTGGGTGTCGCCCGCAAAAGCGGCCTCTTCGCCTATGCGGCCATCGTCGCGGCCAAGCTGGTGCGCGGCTCCCCGGCAGGTCTAATGGTGGTTCTGTCGCTGCTGACCGCGGTCTTTTCAGCCCTTCTTGATAATGTCACGACGGTTATGCTGGTGGTCCCCGTGACGTTCGTAATTGCAGAGCAATTAGAACTTCCGGTTTACCCTTTTCTGGTCGCCGAGATATTCGCAAGCAATATTGGCGGGACCGCAACCTTGATCGGTGATCCGCCCAATATCCTGATTGGAACTGCTGCACACCTGTCGTTCAATGCCTTTCTGGTAAATCTTGGACCACTTGTGGTGGTGCTTCTGGGCCTGCAGATCATCGTCAACCACCTAGTCTGGGGGATGCATCTGAACGCCGATCCAGAACGGCGGGAGCGTCTGATGGGGCTGAGAGCATCAGCCATGATCGAGGACAGGTGGCTACTCGCCTGCTCCGTGGTGGTGATTGCTGCCGTGATCGCAGGCCTTGTCCTGGCGCGCCGGCTTCAGCTCGACGTAGCAACCGTTGCCCTGAGCGGTGCCGGTGCATTGATGCTCCTGGAAACCATTCCGCATCATCATCGTAAGCATAGCGAGCTCGTCGCCCACGCCTTTGGCCAGATCGAGTGGATTACGCTGTTTTTCTTCATCGGGCTCTTTGTGATCGTTGGCGGCGTCGAGCATGCGGGCGTGCTCGACTGGCTGGCACTACATCTTATGAAGGCGACACAGGGTGATCCCTTCAGAACCACCACCGCCATTCTTTGGGGCAGCGCCATCCTGTCGGCAATTGTCGACAACATCCCGTTCGTGACCACCATGATCCCGCTCATCCAGCACCTGGAAGGTGCACTTCGTGGCGCGCATGACTTGGCGCCCTTGTGGTGGGCCCTGTCTCTTGGCGCCTGCCTCGGCGGCAATGGCACACTGATCGGGGCTAGTGCCAATCTCACCGTTGCCGGTCTGGCCGAGAAAAATGGCGTGCACTTTTCCTTTATACGCTTTGCCGCCGCTGCCATGCCCATGATGCTCGCGGCGATAGTCCTCGCTCAGCTTTACCTCAGCTGGCGCTATTTTTAGGCCTGTCCGGCAAGATCACCATATGATGGTGCCAGCCGAGAGAGCCTCTCCCCTGTCTGCATGGCCTGTTGCGCGCCGGCATGCTATGAGGGCACATGAAGAGGCTTTACCTTCCCTTATTGATGGCCCTCACGCTCGCAGGCTGTACGGGCCTCGGCGGTCCGGCCACGCAGCACAGCCAGCCCTATCGGGCAGGCTATGAGGATGGCTGCGCTGCAGCTACCGGCGCGGGAACCGCGGCCTATAAAGACACGGCCGTGCGAAACAATTCCGCCTATCAGACCGTACCTTCTTACCGCGCTGGATGGAACGCCGGCTATCTGAGTTGCCGGCGCACACCGACGGGTATGGGAACAGGCCAGTCCTCGATCCTAAGCCAGCCAGGGCCCGGTCATTAGACCAGGCATATTGCCGCAAAGGCCATGGCACGCACCAGTCCCACGCTCTGTTCTCATTACCAGAGTGAAGGCTTTCGCTTCCTACGCTCCAAGCCAACACCCGTCCGCCGGCAGCAATGCAATCGCGTCAGCATATGTCTGCCGGCATCCGGCCTTGGGAGACGGGTCAGGAATATTTCCGTTCCGGCCACCATGGATAATAGCGCGGCATATCACGCGACACCTTGTCGGGAAATTTGGCCGGTCGCTTTTCGAGAAAACTTACCACACCTTCCCGTACATCTGCAGACGCTCCACGTGCATAGATACCCCGACTGTCAATCTTGTGAGCTTCCATAGGATGATCAAGAGCTGACAAGCGCCACATCATCTGACGGATCAGTGC
>JAKAVI010000220.1 GCA_021817355.1 Pseudomonadota bacterium
GCAAAGTCGTGATCGACGAATACCTCTATGTGGCTCATGCCTTTCTCGCGATCGAGGAAACCGCCTTCGTCAATGCCGTGCTCGACCGCATGGCACGGCGTAAACGGGCACGGGAATTCGGCGAAGAGCCGCCTCGGGGCGAACTCCCCTTCTGATCGCGCATGAGGGGCCGGTCGGTTCCCTCTCGGCAGGAAGACTATGAGCGCAAGGCCCGGTGAATTCGAACTGATCGCGGAACTCTTTGCGCCTCTGACGCGGGGGGCGCCGGCGGCGAGATCGCTTCTGGATGATGCGGCGCTGATCCGGCCGCGCCGAGGTCACGAGTTCGTGGTCACCAGCGACGGCCTCGTCGAGGGGGTGCATTTCCTCGCCGCGGATCCACCGGACACCATCGCCCGCAAGGCACTGCGGGTGAACCTGTCGGATCTTGCCGCCAAGGGCGCCGAGCCCATCGGCTATTTTCTCACGCTGATGCTGCCCGAGGATCGCAGTTTTGCCTGGCTCAAGACGTTCGCCGGTGGCCTTGCCCGTGATGGCGATTGCTTTGAGGTGCCGCTGCTGGGAGGTGATACGACGGGAACGCCGGGCCCGCTCGCCCTCTCCATAACCGCCCTTGGCACGGTGCCCAGCGGACGCATGATCCAGCGCTCGGGGGCCAAAGCGGGAGATCTTGTTTTCGTCTCGGGGACGATCGGCGATGCCGGAGCCGGACTTGAGCTGGCGCAGGCGTCCCGCTCCGAACCGGCTGAGCTCGTCGCTCGCTACCGCGTTCCCGAACCGCGCCTTCGGCTGGGTCAGGCGCTGCGGGGCCTGGCCAGTGCCGGACTTGATGTTTCCGACGGTTTGATTGCCGATCTTGGTCATATCGCTGAGGTCAGCGGGGTTGGCATTGAAGTAAGCGCAGAGCTGTTACCGCTTGCTCCGGCGCTCCGACGCCACTGGGGCCAGGAGGCGGCGGTGCGGGCGGCGGTCTGCGGCGATGATTATGAACTTGCCTTCACCGCCCCAGCCAGCCTGCGGGCTCGGGTAAAGGACGCGGCAGCGTTCGCAGGTACCGCGGTAACAGAAATCGGGCGGGTGGAGAGGGGGGCGGGCGTCCGTCTCTTGGTGGAAGGCCAGCCACAGCCTCTGGCGAAAGCTGGCTGGCGCCATTTTTAGCCCTGCTAACCGGCTGTTAGGCAGGAGGGAGGAAGATGCGGCAATGCGCCCGACCCTGATCCTCGTGCTTCTGCTTCTCGCCGTTGTGGCTCCGCCAGTGGCGGCAAAACCTAAGGATTCGCATGCGGTTAACATGCCGATCCTGATCGCGCCCATGAACAAGGCGGGGCGGCTGATCGGCTATGCCTACCTCAATCCCGTGCTGATGGCAGCAAGCGATGCCGCGGCCCTTACGATCCGGGACCGCACGCCCTTCCTTCAGGATGCCTTCCTGCGCGATGTAAACGCCTCCTCCATCCAGCAACAAGGAGATCCAAACACTTTGAATATCAAAGGCTTACAGGATAGATTCCTGGCTGACGCCAAGCGGCTGGTGGGCGCCAGCAATGTTACCGCGGTGAGCTTCAGCCAGATCCAGATCGCCTGGATCGTG
Source organism: Pseudomonadota bacterium (assembly GCA_021817355.1). The sequence goes on from JAKAVI010000220.1 coordinate 1,592, forward strand.
CCGGGCGTGGGCGTGACCAACCAGCCGCCGGTTTCGGCGGCACACTAAATCTCAAGCATTGCAAGGACTAACCGCTTTTGGCATGTTCGCGCGCCTTTACCGGCCTCGCGAATCGGGCGGGCCGGCATGGCTTGCGATTTTGGGGGAAGCGGTGCGCAACAAGCGGCCGGCCAACTCAGGTCATCCAGGAAAATTGGACCTTTCGGGGAAACAGCGATGAGCTTGGAGCTTGAACTGGTATTGGCGTGCGGGGTTCTCGCACTGCTGTATGGAGCATGGACCATTCGGTCGGTGCTGAGCATGAGTGCAGGAAACGCGCGCATGCAGGAAATCGCCGCGGCGATTCAGGAAGGCGCGGCCGCCTATCTGAACCGGCAATATACGACGATTGCGTTGGTTGGTATCGTGATTTTTGCGGCCGCCTGGGTTGTCTTCGGTTGGCAGGTGGCGATCGGCTATCTGATCGGCTCGACCTTTTCGGGAATTGCCGGTTACATCGGCATGAACGTGTCGGTACGCGCCAATGTGCGGACCACTGAAGCCTCCCGCAAGGGCCTGGCATCAGGTCTGTCCGTCGCGTTCCGCTCCGGGGCGGTGACGGGCATGCTGGTTGTGGGGCTGGGCCTTCTTGCCGTGGCCGGTTACTGGGCGTTGCTGCGTTTTGCCTTCGGCCTTGACATGACGGTTGAGCATGATGCCCGCACCATCACCGATGCGCTCGTCGCACTTGGCTTTGGTGCGTCTCTGATTTCGATCTTTGCGCGTCTTGGCGGCGGTATCTTCACCAAAGGTGCGGACGTCGGCGGCGACATGGTGGGCAAGGTGGAAGCGGGTATTCCCGAAGATGACCCGCGCAATCCCGCCACCATCGCCGACAATGTCGGTGACAATGTGGGTGACTGCGCTGGCATGGCCGCGGACCTTTTCGAGACCTTTGCCGTTACCACGGTTGCGACCATGGTGCTTGCGTCACTGGACTTTGCGAGTGCAGACCGCGAACACCTTATGCTGCTCCCGCTCGCAATCAGCGCCATGTGCATCGTTACCTCGATCATTGGCACGTTCTTTGTGCGCCTGGGATCTTCGAACAACATCATGGGCGCACTCTATAAGGGGGTCGTGGTCACCGGAGCCCTGTCGCTGGCCGGGCTGTGGTGGCTGATCCGCTGGACGGTAGGGGGGATGCACCATGCCCTGCAGACGGCTGCGGACCTCTCGCTGCAGATCACTGGCGCCGATCTTTTCTACTGCGGCGTTGTCGGTCTTGCCGTCACCGGTGCGATTGTCTGGATCACAGAGTATTACACCGGCACCAATTTCCGTCCGGTAAAGGTGATCGCGCGGGCCTCAGTGACCGGTCATGGTACCAATGTCATCCAGGGCCTTGCGGTGTCCATGGAATCGACGGCTATGCCGGCCCTCGTGATCTGCATGGGCATTATCGCCTCCTTCGAGCTGGCAGGGCTGTTTGGTATCGCCATCGCCGTCTCGACCATGCTTTCGCTTGCAGGCATGATCGTGGCGCTGGACGCTTTTGGCCCGGTTACCGACAATGCCGGCGGGATTGCCGAGATGAGCGGACTGGAAGGTGATGTCCGCAAAACCACGGATGCGCTTGATGCGGTTGGAAACACCACCAAGGCGGTGACCAAAGGCTATGCCATTGGTTCGGCCGGTCTTGGGGCCCTGGTGCTGTTTGCCGCCTATACCCAGGATCTGACCTTCTTCACCCGCCATTCGGACGTCTACACCTAATTTGCCAATGTGGCGGTGCCGAACTTCTCACTGGCTGATCCCTGGGTCGTGGTGGGATTGTTCATCGGCGGCCTGTTGCCCTATCTGTTCGGCGGCGTGGCGATGACGGCCGTGGGACGGGCGGCCGCGGCCGTGGTCGAGGAAGTGCGTACGCAGTTCCGCGAAATGCCTGGCATCATGCAGGGCAAGCAAAAGCCCAATTATGGCCGGGCAGTTGATATGCTGACCAAGGCAGCGATCCGCGAAATGATTGTGCCATCGCTGCTTCCGGTGCTCTCACCGATCGCGCTTTTCCTTCTGGTCGAGCGCTTTGTCGGCAAGACCCAGGCCTTCAACGCGCTCGGCGCCATGCTTCTTGGCGTGATCGTGACCGGGCTCTTCGTCGCGATTTCGATGACGAGTGGTGGCGGTGCCTGGGATAACGCGAAGAAGTACATCGAGGATGGCAATTATGGTGGCAAAGGCTCGGATGCGCACAAGGCGGCCGTGACTGGCGACACCGTCGGTGACCCTTACAAGGACACCGCTGGCCCTGCCGTCAATCCGATGATCAAGATCACCAACATCGTAGCCTTGCTGCTGTTGGCGACCCTGGCTCACTTCTGATTGGGTCAAAGTGCAGTCTGAAGGCGCGGACGCGTAGTCGTCCGCGCCTTTTTTCTGGGCGAAGCGCGAGCAGGTGATGGTGCATGCAGGTTGCTGGGTGCAACCGGCCGCACCTCAACCTTGAAGGGTGCTCAGCTCAGAAGCGTAAACCGGATGGTGACGTGACCGGGCTTAATGGCCACCGCCAGGATTGCGCTGGTCAATACCGCCGCTGCCCTGGCCAAGCGGTACACCGGGCGTCGCATTCAGCAGCTGCTGAAGGAAGGTTACCTCG
>JAKAVI010000364.1 GCA_021817355.1 Pseudomonadota bacterium
GCCACTGGCCACGGATCGCTCAAAGATCCAGTTCGTCCGAGAAAAAATCAAATACGCTGGCCTTGAGAAGACCATGGGAAATGGCCGAAAAATGGTCACAGCCGGGCAGCTGACGGGCTTTGGCGCCGTGGATGTGCGCGGCAAGTTCCTCAGGATCCCCGGCCAGCGCATCGCGCGCGCCGGCGATGATGAGGCAGGGTGCCGTGATCTGCGCCAGATGCTCCCGCGTCAACGGTTCGGACGGTGCGCGGCTGAAGGCGGCGAGGGCTTTGCAATCGGCGCCTTGCTCATCGGCAAAAAGCCGGAAGCTGCGCAGCATCGGCTCGCTGATGCTGTCTGGATCGCTTGCCTCCATCGCGGCAGCCATCGCTCCTGGGGCCGCTGCTGGGCCCAGCAGTCGCCCGCCTACGCCTGCGGCCACGACATGGTCCACGCGTGACGCAGAGCTGACCGCCAGCATCAGCGCCAGCCGCGCTCCCATCGAATAGCCGAGGACATCGGCACGGGCGATGTTGAGGTGGTCGAGCAGACCGACGAGATCTGCCAGCAGTAGGCTGGATGCATACTTAGCCGGGTCATAGGCTTTGCTACTGTCACCATGCCCACGCAGGTCTGGCGCGATCAGCCGGTAGCCCTTGCGTTCAAAGGCACCGTACCAGCCCAGGCGCTGCCACATCTCGGTGCGGCTGGTGGCAAAGCCGTGGATCAGGAGCACGGGGCGGCCTGAGGCCGGACCGAGACTGTCGTAGCTGAGGGTAAAACCGTCGCGGACGAAGACTTCCATCTGCTTGGCGTAACCTATAGGGCGCAGGGGTGCAACGGAGGGGGCCTCACCCCTCGGGAGCGCAAAACTAGGCCCCAGCATCATTACCGATCTGTCATGGCCATAGCTGTCGCAAGTGGCAAAGGGCCAGAGCGGCCTCGGCCGAGCGGCAATCTTTGGCGCGGCTTGTATTTTTTTCTCATACGCGGCTGAGTTTTGGCTCATCTGCCGGGCGCTGGCGCGGCCGATAGGTCACAGCCTGAGGAAATTGCGCCGTCCCGCTGGCCCGCGTAAACCGAATTCTCTTTAACATGACCCGCATATCCGCGCCGCGTCGCTGGGCCCCGAGGAGGTGGCATGATCGCGTTTTTGAAATGGCTCGGCCACATCGTGGTTGGCACATTGAACGGGCTTGTGATGCTCGCGCTCGGCATCGGCCTTGTCATCGGCGGGGTCTTTGTCGCCGGCCTGGTCGAAGGTGACGGGTTACCCGGCAACATGGTGCTGACCATGAACCTGAACGGTAACCTACCGGACTCGCGGCCGCAGACACCCTGGTTTGCGCCGGCGCAGCTGACAGTGATGAAGACCGTTCTTGCCCTCGACCGGGCGGGACGGGACCATCGCGTCAAAGGTCTCTTCCTCAAGCTCGGCAGCGCCGGACTGTCGGTACCTGAAGCAGAGGAATTGTCGGCAGCCATCGCCCGCTTCCGTCGCTCCGGTAAATTCGTGATCGCTGACGCCCAGGGCTTCTTGTCAACCGGGCTCGGGGATTATCTTCTGGCCACCAGCGCCAATCAGATCTGGATGCAGCCGCAAAGTCCGTTCGAGCCTGCTGGCACCTCCGCTGGCGCCATCTTCCTGCGTGGCCTGTTCGACAAGATTCACGCTGTTCCACAGATGGTCAAACGCGCCCAGTTCAAGAGCGCTGCCGACGAGTTCATGAAGAAGGATTACACCGCCGCGGACCGCTTGCAGACCACAGCGCTGCTGCAGAGTTGGTATGACAGTGCCACCGCGGCAGCGGCGCGCGCCCGCGGTATTTCGCGCGCCAAACTGATCGCGGTGATGGATACCAGTCCGATCTTCGCGCAGGACGTCAAGAAGGCGGGGCTGATCGATCGCATTGGTTATGACAGTGATGCACTTAAGGCGGCCCTCCGGCGCGCAGGCAGCGGGGCCAAGCCGGTCAAGCTCGCCCGCTATGCGGTGGTTACTGCACCTGGATCCTCCTTCGGCAGTGGCAGCCGTGTCGCGCTGATCGAGGGGGATGGTGATATCGTCGATGGCTCTGCCCATCCCAGTCTTCTGAGCACAACCTCGGTGATTGCCGGCGACAGCTTTTCCAAAGCCATCCTGGCTGCTGCCGACGAAAAATCGATCAAGGCCATCATCCTGCGGATCGATTCACCTGGTGGCTCGGTGCTGGCCTCCGATCAGATCCTGCATGCCGTGCGGGTGGCACAGGCCAAAGGCAAACCGGTTGTGGTCAGCATGGGGGCTGTTGCCGCCTCAGGTGGCTATTATATTTCGAGTTCGGCCAACCGCATCGTCGCCGAGCCGGGTACCATCACCGGCTCCATCGGTGTGTTGACCGGCAAGGTCAGCTTCGGCAAGTCGCTGGCGCTGCTTGGTGTCGGCGCCGATGAAATCGGGGTCGGCAAGAACGCCTTGGTGGATTCATCGCTGACGCCCTACACCAAGGCGCAGCTCGCAGCGCTGAACAAGCAGGCAGACGTTATCTATCTGGCGTTCAAGCAAAAGGTCGCTGAGGGACGCAAAATGTCTCTGGCCAAGGTCGATGCCATCGCCAAGGGTCGGGTGTGGTCAGGCGCCGATGCCAAGGCCCAGGGTCTGGTCGATGCGCTGGGCGGCTTTTGGACAGCGGTTGCCGAAGCCAAGCAGCTTGCACACATTCCGGCCAGCCGGCGTGTGGTATTCGCGCGCTTTCCTCGCAGCCAAGGGTTCTTTGATCAGATGGGCTCGATCTTTGGCGACGGCGAAACCGGCCTCAAAGCGATGCAGGGGCTGGTTGATCTGGCCCAGACGCCGCTGCTGCGGGCCGCGGTGACGGCTCTCAGCATCGCGCCTGCAGGCGGCGTCCAGATGCGGGCGACCAATCTTCCATTGCCCACCACCACTCTTCTGCCGCGCTAGTCGTGCACATGGCTCGTACGCTTTGGGATACCGCGCGCGGTCCTGCGCCGGTGGTGCCCTTCAAAGATCCCCGTCCATGGGCTAAGCCTAAGCCATGAACCAATCTGTCGAACCCCTGCTGATACGGGCGCGCGAGCTGAGCCGCACCGGCCCTCTGGAAGACGCCATAGCCGCCTATGAACAGCTGCTGGAGGTCGCTCCCGAGCTGGCCAATAGCTGGTACAATCTGGGACGTCTGCGCGCCCATGCCGGCCGCCATGAAGCAGCGCTTGCCGCCTATGGTGAGGCCCTGGCCCGCGGTGCCGATGCGCCGGAGCAGATTTTCCTTAATCGTGCATTGGTCTTCAGCGATGGGCTCAGCCGTTTCGAGCTGGCCGAGGCCGAACTCGTGTCGGCCCTGCAGGTCAACCCCGAATATCTCCCGGCCCTGATGAACCTTGCCAATCTGGCGGAGGATCGCGGTGAGCGTGAGCTTGCCAGGCGCTACTACACGCGGGCCCTGTCGCTGCGGCCCTGGTTCTTTGAAGCCCTGGCCCGCTACGCCAATCTGCATGAACCGCAAGGCCCCAATGATCCGGTGATCGACCGGTTGCGGCGGGCTCTGGCCATGCCCAATCCCGATGCCCTGGAACGGGCGAGCCTCGGTTTTGCCCTGGCCCGGCTGCTCGACGCGGTTGGCGCCTACCCCCAGGCCTTTGACTGTGCCACCGCGGCCAATGCCGCCAGCCTACAGGCCAAACGCCAGGGGGGATTTGAGGTCGGCTATGACCGGGCCGCTCAGGAGGCCCGCATCACTGCCCTGATCGCATTTTTTACCCCCGCCCGCATCGCCGAGCTGCGGACCGCGCTGAAAATCGAGACCGCCCCGTCACCGCGACCGATTTTCATCTGTGGAATGTTTCGTTCCGGCTCGACCTTGTGCGAGCAGGTTCTGGCCAGTCATCCGGAGGTGACGATGGGTGGCGAACTCGCCTTGCTGCCCGATCTCATCGCCCGCATGCTGCCCGGCTATCCCGAGGCCCTGGAGGGCGCGGGCAGCGCCGCCTTGCGCACGCTTGCCGGGGCCTATCACGACGGACTCGCTGCAAGCTTTCCACAGGCCGTTCAGGTCAGCGACAAGCGGACTGAGAACTTTCTGCACATCGGTCTGATCAAGCTGTTGTTTCCCGAGGCGCGGATCATCCATACCGAGCGCGACCCGCTTGATATCGCGGTATCGATCTATTTTCTGCACCTGGATCACCGTGTGCCGTACGCCCATGATCTGGGTGATATCGCGCATTATTACAC
>JAKAVI010000434.1 GCA_021817355.1 Pseudomonadota bacterium
TGGCGGTGTCATCCATACGTTGACTCACATTCCACCGCGAACCGCCATGCCTTCCAGCCCCCCCGAGTCAATCCACCGCAGGAAAAAAGGGGGCTGAGCAATTACAATTTCCTAGCCACGTCTTGCAATGGATGTAGCCGGCTTGCCGAGGGACATTCTATTACTTGATGAGGGATCAAGACGCCAGTTTATATCTTGGCTGGCCGCAAAACCTGCTCAAAGCGTGATTATCCCTAGGCTCTGTCGCATAATAAGCGCTCGGACATCATGCGCTGTCGCGCAACATTCGCAAAATACAATCATGTCTGCTCTGGTGTGTATCAGGGTTTCGCGCACACTTACCCATTCGAACGGAGGGTTTTGATGAAAGCCGGAATATTCTGGGGTCTTGCTGCTAGCCTCGTCATATCCTTAGGTAACGCGAATGCGGCCACCGCCCCGGCCTACGCGTTGAGCAAGGTTGTCCCGATCGGTGTACCGGATCGCTGGGACTATGTGCATTATGACGCTCCCTCCCATCGGGTCTACATCGCCCATGGTGCTGAGCTCTCCGTGATCAATGGCGACACCGGGGCACTGATTGGCGTAGTCACGGGCATGCCCGGCGGCACCCATGGAATTGCTATCTCGCACGCAACCCACCAGGGCTTTACCGATGATGGCCAGGCCGGTGAGGCGGTGGCCTTCAATCTGAAGACCCTGGCAGTCGAAAAACGTATCAAGGCTGCGCCGGACGCAGATGGCATATTCTTCGATCACAAGACCAATACTGTCTATGTCATTGACGGCGATTCGGGAGAGTTGACGGCGATCAATCCCCAAACCGACAGCGTCATCGCCACGGTTCACGTCGGCACCAAGCTGGAATTCGGGGTGTCAGGTGAAAATGGCTTTGCTTATGTCAACGCCGTCCAAAAGCACGAGATCATTCGGTTCAATACCCACACCAATCGGGTTGATGCCCGTTGGGTAATGCCGCACTGCAAAAGCCCGCGCGGCCTTGCCATCAATATCGCCTCCCACCGGTTGTTTTCGACTTGCGGCAATGGAGTCATGATGGTGGTAAACGCCGACAATGGGGCTGTCTTGCGCGAGTTTCCGATTGGCAAGGGATCAGACGCCGCTCGTTTTGATCCAAAGACCCATATTGCCTTCAGCTCGAATTTTGACGGCACGCTCTCTATGGTACGCGAATTATCGCCGAACAAATTTGAGGAGCTGCCAGCAATTGAAACTGAGCTGGGTGCCCGCACCATGGGGCTCAACCGGCAAACCGGACGCATCTATCTCGTGACGGCAACGATCCATGTCAATCACAAGGCCAGTCCAAACGACTATCGCCATCGCTTCGAGATTGCACCTGGCTCGGTGCGCGTGCTCTTCCTCGACCCAGTGGGACGCTGAGACTTATCGGGACATTGCTTGATGGAGGCCAGGTGCAAATATCCCGTTCAGGCTTTGGGTGGAAGGGGGCGTCTTTTTTCTCTTCTCATCAGGGCTACCGTCAGAAACCCTGGTACTGGCGGAAGGCACGTGAATGCCTCCCGCCAGGAGCCAAAAAGGTGTCGCCTAATGGTTGATGATTAGTTGGCTTTGGCAGCTTCAACCGATCTTTCCAGCACCTTGCCGGTTTTGGCGTCGACGCCCACTTCGTGGGTGATCTTGCCGGCTCGGATGTCGAACGAATATCTCAGTCCGCTACCACCGGCCTCGTGCTCGAGTTCACCGGAGATGATCTTTCCAGGCTCTGCTTTCAGGGCGATCTTGCGCGCCTGCGCCATGGTGATCCTGGCCTCGTGCGCGGCGGGTTTTGCGGGATGGGCAAAGGCCGATCCCCCCGCGGCCAGGCCGCCTGCAATGCCGGCTATGGCCAGAATGTGGCTGAACTTACGCATGTGATACTCCATGTTGGCTGTTCCCAAGCCCTTAGATACAGAAGTGGGGATCCCAAGAGGTTTGTTTAAGAGGCGGCGCGATTGTATTTTTACAACCTCAGGACAGACTGGCCGCGTCAGGCTAGTCTGGATGGCTGGAGGACGCCGTGAAGATCCTGCTGATCGAGGATGATGACGAAACCGCTTCTTACGTTGGGGCGGCGCTGCGCAAGGAAGGCCATTGGGTGGAGCGCGCCACGGGCGGCGTTCAGGGGCTTTGCCTTGCGGCCAGCGGCGTGCACGACCTTGTGATCGTCGATCGCATGCTGCCCGAGCTCGACGGGCTGGGCGTGGTCAAGGAGTTGCGGACGCGCGGTTCCAAGCTTCCGATACTTTTCCTCACCACGATGAGCGGCATTCATGATCGGGTGGATGGCCTTGAGGCCGGTGCCGATGATTATCTGACCAAGCCCTTTGCGCTGGCCGAACTTCTTGCCCGTGTCAATGCGCTCGGCCGCCGTCTGGAACGCAGCGGGGCCGAAGTTCAGACCGTGCTGCGGGTAGGTCCGCTCGAGGCCGACCTGATGACCCAGACCGTGTGCCGCGAAGGTCAGCCCGTCGATCTGCAACCCCAGGAGTTTCGTCTGCTCGAATATCTGATGCGTCATGCCGGTCAGGTGGTCACGCGTGCCATGCTCCTGGAAAACACCTGGCAGCTACATTTCGATCCGGGTACCAATATCGTCGAGTCCCAACTTAGCCGGCTGCGGGCCAAGCTCAACCGGGGCTTTGATACGCCCCTGATCCAGACCGTGCGCGGTGCAGGCTATGTCCTTCGCCTGGACTAGGCTGGTCGGCAGCGAAAGCTTCCGTCTGACTGCGATCTTCACCGCGGTGATCACGGTCGCCATGCTGGTGTTGATGGGTCTGGTTTATGCCATCACCCATCAAGCGCTCGAAACCGAACTCTTCTCCGCCATCGATCGGGATATTGCCGCCATACAATCGGGCTATCGCTCGCAGGGCCTCTCCGAAGCCAAGGAGGTCATTACCCAGCATCTTTATCGCGGTGTCAGCAGTGACTTTCTGCTGCTTGAAACCACGGAGGGTAGAAGGATTTCTGGCAATCTGCCGCCGATGGCGCCGCGCCTTGGCAAATTCTTCCTGCAGCTGCCGCCACAGGCCAGGAGCCAGAAGGAGCGAGTTCCTCACGTCCTGGGCGAGGGATTGATGCTTGCTCCCGGGCTCTATCTGTTTGACGGGCGTGACCTTGATCTCGTCCATGATGCGGAAGAAGACGAACTTGCCGCTTTCCTCTGGGTGTTGCTGGTGAGCCTTGTTCTGGCGACGGGCGGCGGACTTGTCCTCAGCCATCTGTTCCTCGCGCGCATGGATGACATCACCGAAACCTGCCGGGCCATTATGTCGGGGCGGTTTTCAGACCGCGTGCCGGAGCGCGGTGCAGGTGATGAGCTTGGTCGCCTCGTCCGCACCATCAACGCCATGCTCGAGCGCATCTGCGGGCTCATGGAGAATGTGCAGCAGATTTCGAGCGACATTGCCCATGACATGCGTGCGCCCCTGACCCATCTGCATCATCATCTGGAAAATGCGCTCGCAGAGGGTCGCAGTGAAGAGCAGTACCGTGGCGCAATCGAGCATGCGCTGCAGGAGACCGAACGCCTGCTGGCAACCTTTCATGCCCTGCTCAAGATCGGCCAGCTGGAGGAGGCAGTCGATGTGCGCAGTCTTCCCCGCCTCAATCTTTCGCATCTGCTTGAGGAAATGGCGGACATCTATCGGCCGGTCGCCGAAGATAGTGGCCACGTCCTCGATGCGATCGTCATGCCAGAGCTTTGGGTTCATGCCGATCGTACCCTTTTGGCCCAGCTCATTGCCAATCTGATCGAGAATGCGCGCGCCCACACCCCCCCTGGTACCCACATTACGCTTCGTGGCGAGGCCACGCAGAGCGAGGTGGTCATGATGGTGTGCGATGATGGCCCAGGTATACCCAAAGTCGAACGCGAACGGGTATTCCGTCGCTTCTATCGCCTGGAGCGCAGCCGCACGACGCCAGGTACCGGGCTTGGACTGTCCCTCGTGGCGGCGATCGTCCGCTATCATGGCGGCAGCATCGCGCTCGATGATAGCCTGCCTGGGCTCATTGTCCGCGTAAGACTGGCCCGTGCCTGAGCCTTGGCTGGCATCGGCGCTTAATGAGTTTGGCAAAAATGTGCCCACTATGGATCCCTCCTTGGATTCCTGTCAGCCCGTGCGGGCTCTGTGGGCAGGTGAGGGTATAGCTTGGACGT
>JAKAVI010000182.1 GCA_021817355.1 Pseudomonadota bacterium
ATTCGATATTCGAGCAGTTGGCGTGCGAGGCAGCGCCCGTACCTAAGTGGATCGTGTGTGGTGCCGGAACCGGCGGGACGTCGGCGACATTGGGCCGTTACGTGCGCTATCACGCCCATGGCACGCAATTGTGTCTCGCCGATCCGGAACGTTCAGTCTTTCATCGGCACTGGCAGGATCGCGGTGTTGACCACTATGAGGGACCGGCGTCCCTGATTGAAGGCATTGGGCGCGCTCGTCTTGAGCCCTCCTTTATCCCCGATGTGGTTGATCGGGCCATCGGAGTGTCAGATGCCAAGAGCATTGCTGCAGCTCGCGTCCTCAGTCGCCGTCTTGGCCGGCGCTGTGGCGGCTCGACCGGCACCAATTTCTGGGTCTGCGCGGAACTGGCGACGCAGATGCGTGCACAAGGCGAGAAGGGATCGGTGGTGAGCATTCTTTGCGACCATGGCGAGCGCTACGCCTCGACGCTGTTTTCGGACGCCTGGCTCAAGGCAAACACCATCGATCCGGGGCCCTATGAAGCCCGGCTGGAGAGTTTTCTGCAAACGGGCTTTCTGGCTCCGGATTAGGACGCACGCTCTTATCGTTCGCCGCAGTATGGGCAGGGGCTGGCCAGGGTCTTCTTATGTCCGCGCAAACGCAGCCAGGAGAGCAGGGAATGTCACTTTAGATTATATCAGGAATATTCTTATGACCGGAAAAATCGCCTTCTGATCATTTTAAAGTCAAAAAAATCGCCTTTGGGCCATCAGTCCGGTGCTTCGTGGCAAGAAAATCTCTCGACGATCTGCCGGAGACCTTCGTCTCCACCTCAAAGACCACGAACCTCGTCGCGAAGGCGGTTCGCGCCGGCTCTGGATCTGGAAGGGCAAATTCCTATTCCTGGTGGATGTGTCGGTGGGCGTTTTTCGTCGCGACCTGCCGCTCTATCGGCGCCGACGGCACGCGCCGATGCAGCCGTTGAGCCTTACGATCTCAATCGCCGTCCGGCGATTGAATCTCCATTCGCTGGTTTTGGTACAACTGTCAGGACGAACCGCTCCGACAGGGCGTCCGCGCCTCCAGCCTTAATCCGGCGACTGCGACGGCAATCGTCATCAGCCTGTCTTGAAGCTACCTTAGGTGGTATCCCTGCTTTGGCCGAAAGGGGAAATGTTCATATGGCCTCGTCCAGATTGTTGTGTCTTGCGGTGGCCTGCAGCGCTGCGCTGCTGTCTTCTCCAGCCTTGGCCGGGGGGCCTATCCGCCACGTCTTTGTCATCGCCTTCGAGAACCACAACTGGACGCAGCCCAAGTCCGACGATGCCGCACCCGAACAGATATACGGCAACCCGGCGGCACCCTATATCAACAGCCTGGTCACGCCAGGCAACCCCAATGCGCGGCAGGTGTCCTATGCCAGCGCCTATCACAACGCCCTCGCAACCCCGGATGGCAAAGGACCGCATATCCATCCCTCCGAGCCCAACTATATCTGGTCAGAAGCGGGCTCCAATCTCGGGGTCCACAGCGACCGCAATCCGTTCGGCTTGTTCGGCAACAACCAGTCCACCCGCGCCACGCTCAGTGCCGAGCTGATGGGCGCAGGCATAAGCTGGAAGTCCTATCAGGAAGACATCGATATCAATCTGAGGACCAATCAGGTGCTGCCGCGCAGCCAGTGGACAGTGCCGCTGTCGCCCCGCGTCGGCATCTTCTCCCATGGGGTCAATGCCTATAATGGCAGTAACCAATATGGCTACGTCCCCCGACACAATCCCCAGGTGCTATTTACGGTCACCAATGGTGGCAACAACCCGAGGCCGTCCAATCCTCTGGCCTCCCATTATGCGCCGCTGCAGCAGCTCAAAGCCGATCTGGCCTCAAACCATGTCGCTGCCTATAACTGGATCACGCCTGATCTCTACAATGAGATGCATTCCGCGCTCGATGCCGGGTTCACCTATCACGGCCACCATTATCAAGGCGATGTTGCAGCCATTGCTGAGGGCGACAATTTCACATCTCGCATTGTGCCGATGATCATGGCCTCCAAGGCCTATAAGGACGGCGGGCTGATCATCCTGTGGTGGGACGAGACCGAGGGCCGCAACAGCGACGACTTCGCGCACACGATCCCTGAGATTATCATTTCGCCCGATGCCAAGGGCAATGCCTATACCAACCACATCGCCTATACCCATTCCTCCGACCTGAAGACGATGCAGGAGATATTCCAGGTCGGCCCATGTCTGCGTGATGCCTGCAAGGCGACCGACTTGGCTGCTCTGTTCCGGCCCGGAACGATCCCTCAGCATATCCCGGACCGGCCGCGGCGCGCCCGTCAGTAAGGGTGCGGCCGCCTCGCCAATAGGGATCTGCCAGGCGCCTTTTCGCGCGCGGCGAAGCGTGACGGAGCTCGCCATGAGCGCCTTGGGCTGTTCCGGTGTAAGGGGAAACCCGGCCGGATCCATGCCTATGCGGACAAGGGGGCCGTGCGCGCTCCCGGCACGGCTCCTCCCCACGGCGCGCCAGGCGCGCGTGAAGATCCGAATGTCTCAGCGACAGGAAACAGCCCAGGGGACTTGAACCGCGGGCGTTAAGGCGATAGTGCGGCCCTGATTGGCCGCCCGTTGCCTGCGGCAATCCCGACACTGTCGCGCGCAGAGAGAAGAATCGGAGCGGGTATGAAGATTGCCGGCCGTCCTTACCGCACCATCTGGCCACGCGCCGACGGCGCCATCGAGGTCATCGACCAGACCCGGCTGCCGCATGAGTTCGTCACCGAGGTCCTTACCTCGGCAGATGATTGTGCCCGCGTGATCAAGACCATGGTGGTGCGTGGGGCCCCCCTCATCGGGGCGGCTGCGGCCTATGGCGTGGCTTTTGCCATGCGCACTGATGCCAGCGATGCGGCGCTTCAGGCTGCCATCCTCATGCTGGGCGCCACGCGGCCGACCGCCGTCAATCTTCACTGGGCCCTGCGCCGGATGGAGCAGCATCTGGCCCCGCTTTCGCCCGCAGCGCGGGCTGCTGCTGCCTGGGCTGAGGCGGCCGCCATTTGCGATGAAGATGTCGAGGTCTGCCGGCGTATCGGCGAGCACGGGTTTGCCTGCCTCAAAACTGCCGCTGCCAAAAAAGCGACAGGGCCCCTCAACATCCTCACCCACTGCAATGCCGGCTGGCTTGCCACCGTCGACTGGGGCACGGCACTTGCCCCCATCTATATGGCACATGATGCAGGACTTGCAGTTCATGTCTGGGTCGATGAGACCCGTCCGCGCAACCAGGGTGCCTCGCTGACCGCCTATGAGCTTGGTGCCCATGGTGTTCCCCACACCATCATCGCCGACAATGCTGGCGGGCATCTGATGCAGCATGGCCGGGTTGATCTGTGCATCGTCGGCACGGATCGGGTTACGCGCAATGGCGACGTCGCCAACAAGATTGGTACCTACCTGAAGGCACTTGCCGCCAAAGATAATGACGTGCCCTTCTATGTGGCGCTCCCCAGTTCAACCATCGACTGGCAGCTGGCCTCGGGTCGCGATATTCCGATCGAGGAACGCAGCGCCGAAGAACTTCTGCAGATGAGTGGACGTCTTTCCACGGGCGAAATTGTCCGCGTTGCCATTGCCGCACCGGGATCACCTGGTGCCAATCCCGCCTTTGACGTGACGCCCTCCCGCTTCATCAGTGCCTTCATCACCGAACGCGGCGTCTGTGCTGCAAGTGAAGAAGGCCTGAAGAGCCTCTTTCCCCAAGAATCGGAGTGAACATGAAATCCCGCTGGTCCGACGCCGATGCCACGGCGATGATTGCCCATTACGCCCAAGCGGGCGTGGGTGAGGATCTGGCCGTGCGCGTCTACACCACGCGGCTTCTGGGCAGCGATCCCAGGCTTGTGCTCCATGGTGGCGGCAATACCTCGGTCAAGACGGTGCTCAAGGATATGCTGGGCGATTCCGTCGAGGTGCTCTGTGTCAAAGGCTCGGGCTGGGACATGGGCAACATCGAGCCGGCGGGCTTGCCCGCAGTGCGGCTTGCTCCGGGCCGGCGCCTGCGCGCCTTTGCGAAACTCTCTGATGCCGACATGGTTGCGTTTCAGCGGCTCAACCTGCTTGACCCGGCTGCCCCCAATCCCAGTGTCGAGACCTTGCTGCACGCGTTTCTGCCGCAC
>JAKAVI010000112.1 GCA_021817355.1 Pseudomonadota bacterium
TTGCGCGCGGCGGCGACCTCGCTGGCATCCGGGGCGAATATCTGGTTACAGGGGTCAATCTGACTGGGGTGGATCAAGGTCTTGCCATCGAAGCCGAAGGCCAGGCCCTGGCGACAGGCGGCCTCGAAACCTGAGTTGTTGTTGATATCGTTATAAACCCCGTCAAGGATGGCCAGGTGATAGGCACGTGCTGCGGCAACTGCGAGGGTGAGTGCGGCCGCGATGCCGGCACGGTCCTCGGTGTGCCGGCCACGCAGTTCTTTGACGAGGTCATTGGTGCCCATCACAAAACAGCTCAGGCGGCCGCCAGCCGCGGCAAGCGATTCAATTCGAAGAATGGCCTGCGGGGTCTCAATCATGGCCCAAAGCCGGCAATTGCTGTCCCCAAGGCAATCTTCCAACGTGGCAAGTTCGGTTGTGGCACTGATCTTGGGGACGAGTATGGCATCTGGAGCTGCGGCCTTGGCCGCCGCCAGGTCGGCGGCGCCCCAGGGGGTTGATAGGGCATTGATCCGGACGATCACCTCGCGCTTGCCGAAGCCCTTCTGACGGACCATGTCAGCGACCTGAATGCGGGCCAGTTCCTTTTGATCGGGCGCGACCGCGTCTTCGAGATCCAGGATCACTGCATCGCATGGCAGGGTTTGGGCCTTCTGCATCGCCCGGAGGTTGGAACCGGGCATATAGAGGACTGAGCGGCGCGGCGTGATGGGCTTGAGCATGAGAGGCTCCTGGGCAGCATATGCGACACCTAGCGCATGGCTCCCGCTTCGCCAAGTTTGGCGCTAGCATCAGCTCATGAACATTCTCTCGATACAGTCTGAAGTTGTGTATGGCCATGTTGGCCAGGGTGCAGCCCGCCCCGCGCTGCAATATCTCGGCCACGAAGTGTGGGCTATCCCCACGGTGATCCTGTCCGGACATGCCGGGCGCAAGGCCGTAACCGGCGAACCGGTCAGCGCGGAGCTGATGGCCAGGCTGCTGGACGGTGTCAGCCGCTCCGGCTGGCTTGCGCACTGCGACGCGGTGCTCTCCGGCTATCTCGGCTCTGCCGAGCAGGCGGCGGTGGTGGCCGCAGCGGTGCGTGCCGTGCGCAAAGCCAATCCACGCGCCCTTTACTGTCTCGACCCGGTGTTCGGCGACGAGGGCCGGGCCTACGCCAAACGCGGAGTTGCCGAGGCGATGGCCACGCAGTTGCTGCCCCTGGCGGACATCGTCACCCCCAATGCCTTTGAACTGGCGAGCCTTGCCTCCATGCCGGTGCGGGAGCCTGCGGAAGCACGCGTCGCCGCCGGCAGGCTCGCCCGCCCTCTGGTTCTGGCCACCTCGGTGCGGGATGGGGCCCGAATCGGGACGCTGGCAGTAACGGCGGAACGGGCTGTCTATGCCTCGACGCCGTGTCTGGATGATGTCCCCCATAGCGCCGGAGACCTCCTGGCCGCCCTGTTTCTGGCACAGCGGCTGGAAGGCGCGGATCTTGCGGCGGCCCTGGCCGGGTCGGTGGGGCCTGTCTACGCACTTTTGCGCCAAAGCTGCAGCAACGAGGCCGACGAAATGCCCCTCGTCACTGCCCGTAACCTGCTGAAGGCACCGCAGCCGGCTGAGCTCGAGGTGAGGGAGTTCTACCCCCCCTGCGGCGAAGTGTCGGAATTGTTTACTTGAGAGATTGGTGCGGGCTAGCATACATGGGGAACTAGAGAATCCATCGCAAGGATTGCGGCAGTGAGCGATCATTCGGTATCAGCGGGCGAGATCAAGCGGCGTGACTTTCTATATGTCGCTACGGGCGCTTTTGCTGCGGTAGGTGGGGCTATCGCCCTTTGGCCGTTTATCCAGCAAATGGAGCCCAGCAGTGATGTGCTGGCTGCGGGCGGCCCGTTGACGGTCGACGTTTCCAAGATCGACCCGGGCCAGCAGGTACTGGTGATGTGGCGCTCCAAGCCGATTTTTGTCGTCAACCGCACCGCACCGATGTTGGCGACGCTCAAGGAGCCCGCTCTTCTGGCCAAGCTCAGCGATCCTCATTCCAAGGCCAAGCAGCAGCCGGCCTATGCGGAAAACTGGTCGCGGTCACTTAAACCCGAATATGTCGTGCTCGTGGCGATCTGCACCCATCTGGGCTGCATCCCTGGCTTTAAGCCAAATAAGGGCCAGGTTGATGCCTCCTGGCAGGGTGGCTACCTCTGTCCCTGCCATGGTTCGCGCTATGACCTGGCCGGGCGCGTGCATATTGCCCAGCCAGCCCCGCTCAACCTTCCGGTTCCGCCCTACCACTTCACCGATGCAAAGACCCTTGTCATCGGCGAGAATCCCAAGGGATCGACCTACTCACTGTCTGAAGTTGAGACGCTCTGAGCCATCGATGGATGTCGGCTGGCGTCAGGCTGCCTTGCGCAACAGGTTGCGATTGATCAGGCATTCTGCAATCTGTACCGCATTGGTCGCTGCTCCTTTGCGCAAATTGTCGGCGACTACCCAAAGTGCGAGGCCGTGCTCGACGGTCGGGTCCTTGCGGATGCGGCTGACATAAACGGCATCCTCTCCCGCACAGTCGATTGGCGTCGCATAGCCGCCATCCTCGTGCTTGTCCACAAGCAGCACGCCGGGGGCCTCACGTAGCAGATTGCGGGCCTTGGCCGCGGTAATGGGGCGCTCGAACTCGATATGCACTGCTTCACTATGGCCAATAAAGACCGGTACCCGCACGACGGTGCAGGTGGTCTGAATGTCGGGGTCGAGGATCTTCTGCACCTCGACCATCATCTTCCATTCCTCGGTGGTGTAACCGGAGTCCAGAAAGTTGCCACCTTGCGGGATCACGTTAAATGCGATCCTTTTGGGATAGATCTTGGGCTCCATCGGATCTGCGACGAATACGGCCCGCGTCTGCGTAAAGAGCTCGTCCATCGCCGCCTTGCCAGTACCTGATACCGATTGATAGGTCGCTACCACCAGCCGCTTGATCTTGGCTTCGTCGTGCAATGGCTTGAGCGCCACCACGAGCTGGGCGGTCGAGCAATTGGGATTGGCAATTATGCCTTTGGGAAAGCCCTGATTGAGCACATCAACGTTGACCTCGGGAACGACGAGCGGCACCTGCCGGTCCATCCGCCACTGCGAGGAATTGTCGATGACAATTGCGCCTGCCTGGGCGATTTTGGGCGACCATTCCTTGGATATGGCTCCGCCCGCGCTCATCAGCACGATGTCAGTACCCTTGAAATCGTAATAGTCGAGGGCCTTGACCTTGAGCGTCCGATCGCCAAACGAAACATCGATGCCGACGGACCGCGTTGATGCCAGCGCGACCACTTCGGAGGTGGGGAAAGCGCGCTCAGCAAGCACGTTCAGCATCTCGCGTCCGACATTGCCGGTGGCGCCGACGATGGCGACCTTATAGGACATGGCCATTTCCTTCAGTTGTGGCAGGGCGCGCCAGGTAGCGGGCTCTGGACGTGCTTTACGGCATTGCGCGGCCCCGGAAAAGAGCTGGCGCTGGCCTGTGCCGGGCAAAGATCGCCGCACGCAGCGGCAAAGCGTCTCCTTGCCTTCATGCACAGGTGACGGGCCGGACCTGACGGCAATACTCCAGTGGGAGCGCAGGCGTTCAGATGATGCCCTGGCTGCGCAGGGTATGGATCTGACCTTCGTCCAGGTTCAGTTCGCCGTGCAGGACTTCCTCGGTGTGCTCGCCGAGCAGGGGCGGAGCGCGACGATAGCTGGGCGGAGATTTGGCGAGCTTGAGGGGGCTTGCCACCAGAGAAATCGGGCCGGCGGCCTGATGGCGCATGGTGATACGATGGCCACGGGCCAGAGATTGGGGATCAGCGAAGAGCTGATCAAGCCGATTGATCGGTCCGCAGGGTACATTGGCCTCTTCCAACAGGCCAATCCATTGCTCTGTCGTGCGGCCCGCCAGCACGGGCCGCAGGCAATCGATCAGCTCCTTGCGGTGTTCCACCCGCCTTGGATTGTCGACAAAGCGAGGATCGTCGGCGAGGTCCGCAAGCCCGGTCGCAGCGCAGAATCTGCGAAACTGGCCGTCATTGGGGATGGCGAGGATCATGTGGCCGTCGGCGGTCGCGAACACCTGATATGGCACGATGTTGGGATGGCTGTTGCCCTGACGCCCGGGCGGCTCGCCGCTGACGAGGTAGTT
>JAKAVI010000366.1 GCA_021817355.1 Pseudomonadota bacterium
GATCTCCCTTTTTGCTCGCTTCGCCATGAGCATGGCGCAGAGGGCTTGCCTGCGTGTTGCATCCCTTCGCAGCAATTATGCGAAGTTTAAGACAAACTGTCGGTATCGTGTCCTTCGCCGGTCTAGGTCAGTCTTCGCCGAACCGCGCTGCGATCAGTGCCAGGATGGCCGTCATCGCCTGTTCGGCATCAGGCCCCTCGGCACAAAGCTCGATCTGGCTGCCAACCCCGGCCCCCATCATCATCAGGCCCATGATCGAACGCGCATCGACACTGGTACCGTCCTTGCTGACGGTAATTTGTGACTTGAACCGTGCCGCTGCTTCGACAAGCTTCGCCGAGGCGCGCGCATGCAGTCCGCGCTTGTTGATGATCGTCGCGACCGATCTGATCGGCTGCTCTTCCGCCATACGTCAGGCTCCGCCGACGAGATCAGCCGAACCGGCACGCATATATTTGCGCCCCGCGTCGATCGCCTGCTTGACCGCAGCTTCAAGTGGCAAGCGGGAACGTACATTGCAGAGTTTGATCAGGCTGGGAAGATTGGCGCCGGCTAGAACCTCAATTTTGTCCTTTTCCAGCAGGGTCAGCGCCAGATTGCATGGCGTGCCACCATACATGTCGGTGGCGATCACGGTACCGTCGCCACCATCCACCGCCTTGGCGGCGGCGGCGATTTCACGCCGGCGCCGTTCCATGTCGTCTTCGGGACCGATGCACACGGCGCGCAGATGGGTTTGTGGGCCCACCACATGCTCGACCGCGGAAATGATTTCCTGCGCCAAGCGGCCGTGGGTAACGATGACTATGCCAATCATGATCGATGCTATGTGTGAGGCGGCCGGCACGATAACAAGGTATGAGCCAGATGGAACCCCTCACTTGCACCTCAAGTGAGACTTAGTTGCCCATGTCAGGGAGTTGACCAAGCGGCGCGGCCGCAAGCACGATGCGGACCGGCGCCGAGGCGCTAAAGGCATTAAGCCGCAGCACTGGGGGAGGAGATGCCCCTTTGAGACCTTGCGGCAGTGGCCAGTATTCCGGCTCAGGCAGGCGTTCTGCCTCAGGACCCAGAATTGCCGCCAGCCGGATGGACGCCCGCTGGGCGGTGGGCAGACGCCGGATTCCCAGGCCGCGAACCTCGATCAGCCCCTCCAGGGTAGGCGGAGCCCGGCCCAGGAGCACCCCCTCTTCAACCCATAGCACTGTCCGGTCATCGGCCACGAGCAGGGCTCCCATGGCAATGAGGCGCAGGGCCAGATCGGATTTGCCACTGCCGCTCTCACCCAAAAGCAGTACGCCGGCATCTTCGGGCGCGCCAAGCTTCGGGCCTGCCTGGGCGAGAACGACGCAGCTTGCATGCAGGTTGATCTCAGCCATGGTTGAGGGGCAATTCAACGATGAAGCGGGCGCCACCCGGCCGCTCCGGGCTTGGCCCGACACGGTTCTCGGCCCAGATCCGTCCTCCCGCGCCCTCGACAATCTGCCGCGCGATGGAAAGCCCAAGGCCGGAATTCTGGCCGAAATCACTTTCGCGTGGCCGTTCCGTATAGAAGCGCTGAAACACGGTCTCGAGGTTGTCGGGAGGAATACCCGGCCCCTCATCGATTACGGCGATCCGGACCAGGCGGTTCCGGCGCTGGGCCTCAACGCGAACCGTGCCGCCGTCCGGGCTGAAGGAGATGGCGTTATCGATCAGGTTGCGGAAGATCTGCCCCAGCCGTTCGCTGCGGCCCGAAACGATCGCCTTGCCCTCAAGCTCAAGGCCGAGTTCCAGCCTTACCGACCGCGGCAGACCGGTCAGGCGGTAGACTTCGGTGATGGTTGTCAGAAGGTCGGCAATGTCGACAGGCTCGGCTGGTTCGCGCGACAATTCTGCGTCGAGGCGCGAAGCCTGGCTGATGTCAGTGATCAGGCGATCGATCCGTTTGATGTCATTGCTTACAATGTTGACCAGGCGACTGCGATTGGTCGGATCCTCGGTGCGCGCCAGCATGTCGATCGCAGTCTTCAGCGAGGTCAGCGGGTTCTTGAGTTCGTGGGCGACGTCGGCGGCAAAGCTTTCGATCGCATCAATGCGATCGTAGAGGGCGCGGGTCATTGCCGAGAGGGCGTCGGCAAGCGCGCCGATCTCATCATGGCGTTCGGCCATGCGAGGCAGGGCTTCGCGTCCCGACTGGCCCTTGCGAACCCGTTCGGCAGCAGCGGCCAGACGATTGATCGGCTCGGCGAGAAACCGTGCCAGATAGATCGACGAAAACAGCATGATGGCGAAGCCGACGAGGAACACTTCGAGCAGCTTTTCGCGCTCGGCACGTAGAACCCCGTCAATGTCGCCGCCCTCGGTTGAGACCAGCAGAACGCCATAGATGGCGCGGAAGCGCTGGATCGGAACAGCGACGGACAATACCAGACGATCCTGCTCATCGACCCGTTCCTTGGTCCCGATCCGGCCGCGCAGGGCTGCATCGACCTCCGAATAAACCCGTCCGTTGGTGCCGGCTTCGAAGTAAGGATCGAGCCGCTCGAACGGCCGCACGCCCATAAGGCCATTGTAGAGGCGTTTGATCTCCTGCCAGGTGTTGTTCCAGAAGCCCGGGGCCGGTAAGGGATAGGTCTGCACCACGTTGCGGGCGAGAAGAAAGCGGGTGTCCGCTTCCAGATTGCCTTGCGCATTGTAAAGACGGGCCCGCAGGTTGGTCGGTGCAATCAACTGACGCAGCAGAGGTTTGGCTTCACCCACCCGGATCGCGCGATTGGCGTCATCCGTGGTGTACTCGGCGAGAGTGGAGGCTACGATTTCAGCCTCGTGCGTGATCCCGGCCAGCCGCTCGTCGACCAGGCCTTCCTGGGTCGATTGTACGAAGATCACCCCGCCCAGCAGAAACAGCAGCAGGATGGCATTCATGAAGAGTATGCGTCGGGTCAGCGCTGACATGCGCCGGCGCGTGCGCCTCTGTCTCGGCCGCAAGCGTGGCGTTGACGGCGCCAGCGGCCGGAACAGACGTTGCTCACTCATGGGTTGCGGCGCAGTCATGGCCGGCTCGTAATCAGCTTTCCTTGTATCGGTAGCCGACTCCATAGAGGGTCTCGATGGCGTCGAAATCATCGTCTACGGCTTTGAACTTCTTGCGCAGGCGCTTGATGTGGCTGTCGATGGTACGATCATCGACATACACCTGGTCGTCATAGGCCGCGTCCATCAGGTTGTCGCGGCTTTTGACGAAGCCCGGGCGCTGGGCCAGACATTGCAGGATGAGGAACTCGGTGACGGTAAGCCGTACAGGCTTGCCATCCCAGGTACATTCGTGACGCTGCGGGTCGAGAACCAGCTTGCCGCGGACCATGGCTTCCTTTTTGACCTCGCCTGGGCTCGTCTGGGCGCCCGGCTTGTGCCCTTCGGCCCGTCGCAGCACCGCACGGACCCGCTCAAGTAACAGGCGCTGGGAGAAGGGCTTGCGAATGTAGTCATCAGCCCCCGCATTCAGGCCCATCAACTCGTCGATTTCTTCGTCCTTTGAGGTCAGAAAAATCACCGGCAGGTCGGAGATCTGCTTGAGGCGACGCAAAAGTTCGAGACCATCCATCCGTGGCATCTTGATATCGAGGATGGCAAGATCAGGAGGATTGGCCGTGAGCGCGGTCAGTGCAGAGGCGCCATCGCCAAAGCTGCGCACATGATAGCCTTCCTGCTCCAAAAGCATGCTGACCGAAGCGATGATGTTCTTGTCGTCGTCGACGAGCGCGATCGTTGCCATAAATTTCGTCCTTTCGGTTCTTCCAGCATACGAAAGCTGATCCGCAAACGAAATAACCTTGCGGCAGGCTTCCTGCCCTCTGGGCAGTCATCACGTGAGGGCATGGCATCGGCTAGGTACACGCCAGGAGGTGCCAGCCCGGCTGCTGCGGCAGCCGGAAGCGTGCATCACATGCACGGCGCGCGCGGCCCGCGTCAGCCGCAGCTAGACAAACTTGACCTTCAGGATCTCATAACTGCGCGAGCCACCTGGGGCGGCGACCTCGACCGTGTCCCCCGTGCTCTTGCCGATCAGAGCCCGGGCGATGGGGGAGGAAATCGAAATCCGGCCCTGCTTGGCATCGGCTTCCATGTCACCGACGATCTGATAGTGGCGCTCTTCATCCGTATCTTCAT
>JAKAVI010000323.1 GCA_021817355.1 Pseudomonadota bacterium
CGCTTGTTCTCGACAATGCTCCAGTAGCTGTGCGTCTTGCCGTCTTTCCTTCGCTGCGTCCGCCGAAGAAACATGATGCAGCGAGCCTACGGGCATAACGCCCCCCTTGGGAATCGGGTAGGTCTTCGTCGGGTCGGAGGAGGCGCCCATTGAAGGGCTCGCCTCCGTCCGCCGCTCAATCGGAACGTGCAGTTTTCCCGCATTCCGCTTTCATGAATGGCCTCGCGAGAGCTGAAGAGAAGGGATTAGTGAGACAAGGTTCACCAGCTTGAACTCGTCGCCATATAGCCGGCTTCGAGGATAGTTCTTCCAGCCTGTGTTCCGCCATCGCTTAGCGCGATGCGACCAGAGCCGTCGGACGATCCAGCCATCCAGCTGATGGAAGCGCTTTCTAACATTGGAGCGGCAGTAGTAGTTGCCCCATCCTCGGATGATCGGATTGATCGTTTCAATCAACGCACCCATACGTAGAGGAACCTTCCTCTGAGTACGGGCTCTGATTTGATCCTTGAATCGGTCCAACGACTTCTGGGTGGGAATAGCGTAGAGGTTATGCTGGTTCAACTTGGATGTGATACGGTCGCGGCTTAGCTTCAACCGGCCTTTGCTCCGTCCGATCTTGAATCCAAGAAACTCGAAGCCCTGGGCGATATGCACGATCCGGGTCTTATCCCGGTTGAGCGTCACGCCCAGTTCTTTGAGAATCTTCGTTGCTTGAGCCAAGACGCTGCGCGCCTCGGTTCGCGTGCGACAGGTGACGACCCAGTCGTCAGCCCATCGCGTGAGCTGGTATCCATGCTGCCTCATCTCTTTATCGAAAGGAGTCAGCAGGATATTGCTTAACAACGGTGAAGCAACACTTCCTTGCGGCGTTCCTCGTGGCGTTTCAAACTTCTTCCCTTTGTCCTCATAGCCTGCCTTGAGCATTTGTTGAATGAGCTTCAACACTCTGCCGTCAGCAATTTGCTTTCCGACAAGGGTTAGAATTTTGTCGTGGTCCGCGGAACCAAAGAAATCCTTCAGATCCGCATCGACGATCCACTCGTTTCCCGCCTGTATTTCGCGCCAGACTTTGCTTAGGGCATCGGCGGTCTTGCGACCTTTGCGATACCCGAAGTTGCTCGGATCAAAAACCTTTTCGAAGAGAGGCTCCAGGCGATTGACCAGGGCCTGTTGACACACCCGGTCATAGACCGAAGGAATGCCTAACGGCCTGGTTTTTCCGGGGGCTCCTCTTTTAGGGATTTCCAGTCGTCGCACAGGTTGGGGTTGATAAGTATCTTCTCGAAGCTCTCGATGCAGCCGTTCCAGGTTCTTTTCTAGATCGGCTTCGAAATCCGCGATCGTAATCTTATCAGTTCCGCCTGCTCCTTGGTTGGCGCGAACCCGCTCCCACGCAAGCTGCAAGTTCTTGCGTGAGTATATCTTGTCCACCAGAGAGTGGACCTTCTGCTTCTGACCTTCGAACGTCAGGTGATCCGATAGTCTCCTCGGAGCGTGGCGTTCGGGTTTTTCACAAAGGGAGCTATCCACTTTCACGATCCTTTCTCATCTACCTCGATCACTCAATGCTCGAACCATTCACGAACGCCCTTCCCCGAACCACTCACGGTTCGCTGCTTTCGCAGTCACGCGAGTTATTCGTCTCGCGCTTCAAGTACTATTGCGTTCTCCGACTCCTGCCGGTGCATCGCTTCCCATTTCGCTTGTGCTTATAGGGTTGCTTACCTGATTTAAAACCAGGACACCGGCAGGTCTCCTGGGGTCACACATGAATCTTCCGTATCGTGCCGCCAGCAAGCACCTTGGTACGATGGGTGAATGAGTAACGCCTTCGCCCCCGTAGTGCGGGCTCGACCTTGCCCCATCTTTGGCCGACCTGTTCATCAAGGATCACTCCCATTCGATTACAGCCCGATACTTCTCCTCAAACCCTTCGGATTCCGGATCGCTCCGGACACCCTGTCCTCCGGGATACGCGAGGAGGTGGCTTCAGGTCCGTCTTGGCTGTATCCGGCTTTCGCCTGCGTGCCCGTTTAGACGTCTCCATACCTTCCTTCTCTTCCCGGCCGGCGAGACATTACTCCCGCCTTTGGATACAGCGCCCCTCATCCGAGCGCCGGAGGGACTTTAACCCTCCTGACTCATGCGCTGCCCAGCGCACACTACAGCCATTTCCGGCCGAAACTCATGATCTGGTTCCCGCAAAATCAATGACTTGCGAAGCCAAAAAATCGCCAAAACCGGAATTTTGCATGCGAATCCGCGAAGACGGGTTAACAGGGCCTATCTTGTGCACGAAGGTTGGGCGCAGCTGCTACACCAGCCTTTAAATCCCCGATCTATAAGTCGTCGCTGGCCAGGTACCCCGCGATCTCCTGCACTGCATCCTTGAGGCCACAGCGGCGGATCTGAGCATCTGTCGGAAATGCCGACAGCAGGCGCGACGGCGTGGCCGGCTCGAGGATGACAAAGCAGCCCCTGTCAGTCTTGGCGCGAATGAGACGGCCAAAGGCCTGCTTCAGGCGCAGCCGGGTCAGCATGTCATCATACCCCCTGCCGAAGCGGGCGCGCCGTGCCTTGTGCAGAATGGTCGGTCGCGGCCACGGCACCTTGTCGAAGACCACCAGACGCAGGGAACGGCCGGGCACATCAACGCCATCGCGCAGGGCATCGGTGCCGAGCAGACAGGCATTTTCTTCGGCGCGGAAGAGATCGACGAGG
The DNA here is from genome assembly GCA_021817355.1 of Pseudomonadota bacterium. The sequence goes on from JAKAVI010000323.1 coordinate 2,725, forward strand.
GCGCCGGTATCCAGCCGATCGACATGCTGGGCGTAGACCGTAAGGCCCGCTTCGGCGAGGGGAGCAGAAATACGCGCCTCAACGGCACGCAGGCTACGCACCGCGGTGAACAGGCCAAGTGCTCCACCACCAGAGGCGCGAAACAGCTCGCGATATGCGCTCGCAAGCGCCTGAGGATCGCGTCGGGCGATGTCAGTGACGATGAAGATCCGTGCCTGACGGGCATAATCAAACGGGGACCCAAAACTCGCCCGTTTGGGAGGTTCGGCAAGATGTGCAGCGCCGGTACGGATCTCCGCGCTCTGCCAGTGATCACCGGCCTCAGCATCGCGCAAGGTCGCGGAGGTGATGAGTGCGCCATGGGCTGGCAGCAGAACTTCCTTGGCGAACGGGACTGTCGGATCAACCCAGTGGTGGCGCAGTCCGATATCGCGGTCGCGTCCATCTTCGCGCAGGATCTCAAACCAGTCGACGAATTCGTCCTTGCGCTCGCCATTGGCCAGATCCTCGAGCATGCCAATCCAGGCTGGCAGAATGATCCGGCTGCGGCGTTCCAGGCCACGGGCCGCAGCCTCCAGTCGCTGACGCGTCGCCGGCTCGATCTCCGCACTCATCGCATCCATCTGCCGGCGCAGTTCGCGGGCCAAGCGCTGCAGGGGCTCGGCAAGGCTGCGGAGCGCGGCGGCAAGGAGCTCGATCGCCTCAAGCATGCCATCACCAAGCGGTTCGGTTGCAGCTTCAAGCGAATAAAATCCATCGTCATCACTGCGCGCGCGGACATGATCGAAGACCTTGGCGAGAAACACTTCACCAGGCCCGCGCGCCGCGGCCGACAGCCGCTTCGTCCAACCTTCTCCGGCCAGAGCCGCGGCGGCACGAACGCTGTCGTGCAAGGCCTCACGCGAGGGTCGATGATCCAGAACAAGATCCTTCAAGCGATCTTCAAGGCCGCGCTGGCGACTGCGCAGACCAGCTTCGGCCCCACGGATCCATCGCCGCAGATCGGCCATTTCCGCACCTGATAAAAATGCCGAAAAGCCAGCGTCTGCGGCATCGAACAGGTGGTGTCCCTCGTCAAAGACATAGCGCACGCGCACGCTGTCGCGGGACCCTTCGCCGTGTTCGGGGCCCAGCCAGTCCTGGGTCGCCTGGGCGATGACAAGGGCATGATTGGCAATCACGATGCGGGCGTGGCGGGCCTTGCGCACGGCCTTTTCGATGAAACAGCTGCGATAATGCGGGCACGCGGCGTAGATGCATTCACCGCGCCGGTCGGTAATCTCGCGCAGGGCAAGGTTGGCAGCGAGATAGGCTGGAAAACCGCTGCCCGAGAGATCTCCGTCCTTGGTGGCGCTGATCCAGCGGGCAACCAGACCCAGGGCGATCAGCCGTGGCCCCGGTGCGGACACCGCCCGTTTCACCGCCTCTTCAAAATTGAGCAGGCAGAGATAGTTTTCCCGCCCCTTGCGCACCACCACCTTCTCGTCGCGCTCGCGGGAATCGGGCCACAGCCGTGCGATTTCACCCATGATCTGACGCTGCAGATTTCGGGTATAGGTCGACAGCCACAACCCCGGACCGTTCTTCTCCGCCCACAGGCTGGCCGGAGCAAGATAGCCAAGCGTTTTGCCAGTACCGGTACCGGCCTCGATCAGGGCAAGGCGCGGTACCCCAGCGCGCTCCCGCGGACCAAAGGCGTAGGCGGCCGCCGCCGCAAAATCAGACTGTTCGGGACGGCCCTCACCTCCCGCGCTGACCAGCACGGCCAGACGGGCGCGTGCTTCGTCGGGGTCAACAGGCTCCGAGCCCGGCTTGTCGGGTGGTGCGCCATCTTCCCATTTGCCCAGCCCGCGCCAGACGGCAAAGGCGTTGACCGGTGATGCCGAGACAGCTGGGGTACCAAGACGCGCGATAATTTCTGGGGCCCAGCGCCAGCCTGCGATACCAAGCCCCTGGGCGAGATTTAGGGCTGCCTCGCGATCCTCGAGGCTGCGCCCCACAAGCTCCTCCAAGAGGAGGTCCACCGCCTCGTGCAGGCTGCGCGCCTGATCGGCCGCGCCCACCGGAACCGGCCGCGACAGGGCCCGCGCGATCCCCCCTGCGCTGGCGACAAGCGGATGGGCCGGACGCACGAAGGCAAACAGTTCGAGGACGTCAAAGACAGGCCGGCTCACCTGCTCCTTGAGACGGCCGGCGACGAAGGGTGCATGCGCGACGAGGACGCCGCCGGATTTGAACAGCGCGCGCGCCTGCGCGCCATCAAGCTGCGCGATCTGGCCGGCGCAGGTGGCGGTGACGGCGCCACCGATGTTGGGCACCAGCGCCGGCGCCTCAAGTCGCGTCGAATCCGAGTTCAAGGACATCGGCTGATCATGCAGAGGCTGAGCGCGATGGAAAGAACTTTACGCAACAAGGTCAGGATAGAGCGCCATCAGCGCCTTGCGCACCCGGTGATGTTCGCTTGTCACGGCCGCAACGGCACGGACGATATCATCACCCTCTTCACCTTCGCGAACCTTTTGGGTCAGGTTGCGTGCAGCCAGGGTGAGTGCCGAAAGCCCAAGTCCGCCGGCAGCACCGGCGATGTCCTGGGCCAGCCGGCTGGCTTCATCCCAGCGTCCGTCCTCACAGGCGGTACCGAGGGCTCCGCTCAGCTCTTCGGCGCCCTTGACGTAGGACTGCAGGATTTCAAGCAGGGTTGAAATGCCGAGCGATTTTTCGAGGCCCGCGAAGGCTTCCGCATCAATGGCGGGGGGCTCCAAAGCAGGTACCGGTGCATCGCCACTGCGACCAACCAGGCCACCCAGTCCGGCATAAAGAGCCCCCGGCGGGGCGGGCCAGCGCAGAATCTGCCGGGCGACAAGCGGCATGCGCATGCCCGCAGCCATCAGCGCAAGAACGGGCGTTTTGAGACCCGGAAGCACCGCCAGCGCATCGGCCTCATCGGCCATCGCGATGATGGCATCAAAGTGCTCACGCACAGCACAGGCGAAGACCTCCTGTGTGCTGGCGACGACACGCACGTGATTGCCGAACGGTTCGACGAGCGCTGCAATCTGCTGGGCCGCAGCTTGATCTGCGAGCGCCACAAGGACGTGAATGCCGACAGGTGGGGGGGCATCTGTGGCAATCGGTGCGCAGAGTTCAGGCGCCGCCGCTGTCCCCCCGGCCGCCGGCACGGCAAACCAGAAGGTCGCGCCCTCGCCCGGGGCGCTCTCAAAACCAATAGTGCCTGACATGGACTGGACGAGGCGCTTGGCCACAGCGAGTCCAAGCCCTGCTCCGCCATGGCGTTTGGCATAGGAGGTATCACTGCGGTGAAACGGCTCGAAGACATGATCGGCCGCTTCACGGGCAAGACCAAGTCCGGTATCGATCACCGAAAACCGGACCTGGGGACCGGCCTTTTCTCCGCTGATGGCCTCGGCGCGCAGTTCGACACCGCCACGATCCGTGTATTTGAGGGCGTTATCCGCGAGCTTCATCAGCACCTGGCGCAAGCGGCGCGGATCGGCATGAGCTTTGGGCAGAGAGGCTGGTGCGCTGAGCGACAGGCGCAGCTGCTTTTCCCAGGCTCGCGGCTGCAGCAGGCGCGCCACCGTGCGCACGGTCTCGCCCGGATCGCAGTCTTCGGCGTGGGTGGCATCGGGGACATCGCTGCTGGAGAGGGTCAGGACGTCATCGAGCAAGGTCTTGAGCCCCCGCCCGGCTTCGATCACCACCTGGATGTAACCCTTCTGCGTGCGATCAAGGTCGCTGCGTTCAAGCAATTGCGCCATGCCCAGAAGCGCGTTCAGGGCGGTGCGGATCTCATGGCTAATATTGGCGATGAAGACTGTCTTGGCCCGCGTCGAGGCTTCGGCGATGTCTCGCGCCTGTTCGGCGGCCCGTTTTTCCGCCGACAGCGAGTTCACCAGGGCCATATTGGCCTGGCGCAGCGTCAGCGCGTCGTCGAGCATCTGGGTGAAACGGGCGCAATAGGAGTAAAGGGCTGCGCCAAAGAAGAGGACAAGCACGCCGGTCATTGCCGCATAGGCTTCATGTTCGAGAAGAAGCCGTACCGCCAGGGGGAGCAGGGCCGGAACCACAAATGCCAGAAAGGCCGGGCGATAGGCGGAGCGGGCGATGAATTCGACGGTGGTGACGCCAAGAATGCCGAGGCACAGATAGGCCTGGGCCGCGTAAAGGTGGGGGACGAACCACAGATAGCCGCCGCCGAGGCCCCAGACCATTCCAGAAAACGCTGACAACACGGTATAGCGCCGGGCCCAGAACTGCGGATTGCTGTCCTCAGAATGCTGCTCAAAGCGCGCTGCGAGACGAAAGGTCGCGAGACTGAGGATGATGGCCAGCAGCAGGGGCGCCGCGGACACAAAAAAGGGCAGGTGACGGGGACCGAGCAAGGTGGCCGCCACGCACAGCGCGGCAAAAGGCAAGAACAGACTTTGCCGCGCGAGACTGAACAGGATCGCCACACGTCCCAGCGCAAGGGCCTGCGCATCGGCGCCCTGGCTCGAAGCCGGCGATTGGCTGGGCTCTTGCATTGACGCGCTCCCTGCCTAAAGCCTAGCTTCGGCCGCCTTTCAGAAGCCTTAAACTTGGCGTTGTACGCATGACATCCGCCTTTCCCCTTCCCGCCGCTCTTGCTGCCCGCGCCTGGCCCTTCGAGGAGGCGCGCAAGGTTTTGGCCCGCGTCGAGCGTCAGATTGCCAGCGGCAAAGAGATCAATGAGGTCCGCTTCGAGACCGGCTACGGCCCCTCCGGACTGCCCCATATCGGCACATTCGGCGAAGTGGCGCGTACCACCTGGGTGCGCCGCGCCTTTGAGCGCCTGAGCCCGATTCCGACCCGCCTGATCGCGATGTCCGACGACATGGATGGCCTGCGCAAGGTTCCGGACAATGTGCCCAACAAGGAGATGATGGCCCGGCATCTGGGCAAGCCGCTGACCTCCATTCCCGATCCCTTCGGCACCCATGAAAGCTACGGGCGCAACATGAACGCACGTCTGTGCGCCTTCCTGGATCGCTTCGGCTTCGAATACGACTTCCGCAGCGCAACGGACATGTACAAGTCCGGCATTTATGACGCGGCCCTGCTGCGTGTTCTCGCCAAATACGATGAAGTCATGGCGGTGATGCTGCCGACCCTGGGCGATGAGCGTCGCGAGACCTACTCCCCATTCCTGCCGGTCAGTCCCCGCTCCGGCAAGGTGTTGCTGGCCAGGGTTGTCGCAAGGGACGTTGCGCGCGGCACCATCACCTATATCGAGGAAGATGGCAGCGAGGAAACCGTGCCGGTGACAGGCGGGCACTGCAAGCTGCAGTGGAAGCCGGACTTTGGCATGCGTTGGGCGGCCCTTGGCATCGACTATGAGATGTACGGCAAGGACCATCTGCCATCGCAGCCGCTTTATGACCGGATCTGCAGAATTGCCGGCGGCGAGCCACCGGAACACTTCGTGTTCGAACTGTTTCTGGACGAACACGGCCAGAAGATCTCCAAGTCCAGGGGCAATGGGCTCTCGATCGACGAGTGGCTCAGCTATGGACCGGAAGAGAGCATTGCCCTCTTCATGTTCCAAAAACCGAAGGCCGCCAAGAAGCTGTATTTCGACCAAATTCCGAAGGCGGTTGATGATTACATTGCGCTCCTCGATGCCTATCGCGGCCTTGCCAGCCTGGAGGAGCAGCTGGAAAGTCCGATCTGGCACCTCCACAATGCCAACCCTCCGGCCGAACGCTATCCGGTCAGTTTCGCTCTCCTGTTGAATCTGGTCAGCGCGTCCAATGCGCATCAGCGTGACGTGTTGTGGGGCTTCATTCGCGCCTATGCGCCCGAAGCCAGCCCGCAGCATAATCCTGGTCTTGACCGGCTCGTGGATTATGCCATCCGCTATTACGAAGACTTCGTGCGGCCGCAGAAGAAATTCCGGTCCCCCAGCGACAAGGAACGTGCAGCACTTGAGGAGTTGGCCCTGCAGCTTGATGCGATGGGTGACGAACGCGATGGCGAAAAAGTCCAGTTCGAAGTGTATGAAGTCGGCAAGCGTCACACATTCGAACCGCTGCGCGACTGGTTCAAGGCGATCTATGAAGTGGTGATCGGGCAGAGCCAGGGACCGCGCTTTGGCTCCTTCGCCGCGCTGTTCGGTTGCGCCCAGACTGCAAGCTTGATCCGGCGCGCACTGGCCGGCGATTTTCTGGGATCTGACACATGAAGCTGCAATGGCTTGTCGTCGCCCTCGTGCTGGCGGCGCCGTGCCTGGCCCAGACGCCCTCCCCGCGCGCGCTTTACGTCGCTGGCCACTACAATGCGGCGATCCGCGCCGGGCTCGCCCAGCATGACGGCGAGGGCCTGACCGAGGCCGCACGGGCGGCACTGGCCAAGGCCCGTCTTCACCAGAGCCCTTGCCTGTCTTGCCTGAAGCTCGCCGAATCCTATGCGCGTGCGGCCATCGCCGCCGATCCCAAATCTGCCCTGGCACGGGTCTACCTTGCCGCGGCCCTCGGCTATGAAGCCCGCATCATCGGCATCATGAAGGCCGAGGCCGACGGCTTTGCCGGCGAGGCCAAAGACAACCTCAAGATTGCCCTCAAATATCATCCCCAAAGCGGCTTTGCCCTCGCCGCCATGGGCGGCTGGAATATCGGAGTTGTGGCTGGCGGCGGTGCTATCCTTGCCGATCTCATCTACGGCGCAAGTACCGACGATGGCATTGCCTATTATCACAAGGCTTTTGCGGCGGATCCCGCGAGCATCGTGCCGCGCTTCGAATATGTGCTCTCGCTTTCGTCCCTTGATCGGGCCAGCTATGCACCCCAGATCGAGAAGTCGCTCGAGTTTGTCGTTCAAGGCACCGCGCACACCGCCTATGAGAAAATCATGCAGGCTGAGGGGCGCGAACTCCTTACACTGTGGAAGGGGGCACAGTGGCCCGCCTACCAGAGGCTTGTGCACCACATTCAGGGTTATCCGGATTAGTTATTGTGAGACAAGAAGAATACGGTGCATGACAACGAGGTCGGCGCGCCTCAGCACCACATCGCATCCGCTTCTCAGACCCGTAGATAGCTTGACGCGCGTTGGCGCAAGCCCGACCACGCGCCGGAGCAGAACCAGGCCATGGCGCGTTTTTACCATGACACGGTGGCCCTTGCGCAGTTGCGCTGACGGCGAAATCACGAGGTGATCACCTTTGCGGTAGAGCGGGCGATAGGCGTCGCTGCGCAGTTCGACCGCATAGATGTCCGCCGACAAGCCAAGCGCGGCGGCGTAGAGCCCTCCCCCGGCGGTCCCCTCAGCTCCGCTCTGCTCTGCCTCACCTCCTGGTTCGTGACAAACCTCAAACAGCGTCTCCACGCCGACATCGAGGGCCGCCAGCGCCTTGGCGACGCTTTCGGTCGACGGCCAGCGTGGCTTGCCGGCAGCAACCCGCTTGGACTTGTTAAACGTGGTGGGGTCAAGACCTGCGCGACGCGCAAGGCCGGAGGGCGACAGGCCGTGACGCTGTGCCAGCGTGTCAATGGCGTGCCAGATCTGAGAATGGTTGAAGGACATAAAGACCCGGACTATTTCGGAAGCCGCGTTTCTAAAGTAGGAGGAAGCGCCGAGGCAAGCTGCCATCACCGCACAGGCGGGCGCAAGGCGGGTCCCTGCCGGCGCCGGAGGACTGACGACATGCCTGATCCGCTGACGGCGCTCCTGCGCTGTGCTCCGCCCGAACCCGCCCACCGTGCCAGCATCACCCTGCTCCGACTGGCCCGTCCATTCCTGCCGCGGCCTGCCGCAGACCCGCCAGCGCTCGCCGTTAGGGTCCTCGGCCTGAATTTTCCCAATCCCATCGGCCTGGCAGCGGGCTACGACAAGAACGGAGAGGTTCCCGACGCCGTGCTAAAACTCGGTTTCGGCTTTGCCGAAGTGGGAACGGTGACGCCAAGACCGCAGCCGGGCAACCCCAGACCGCGCCTGTTTCGCCTGCGTGAAGACCGGGCCGTCGTCAATCGCATGGGCTTCAACAATGCTGGACAGGAGGCCCTGGCACAGCGCTTTGCGCACCGTCCGCGCCAGGGCATCCTTGGCATCAATATCGGCGCCAACAAGGACAGCCTCGATCGCATTGCCGATTATCGCGAGACCTTTCAAAAGCTTGGGTCACTTGCCGACTATGTCACGGTGAATGTCTCCTCGCCGAACACGCCGGGCCTGCGCGGGCTGCAGAGCAAGAGCGAACTTGAGACCTTGCTGACCATGCTGGAGGCAGAGCGCCGGCGGCTGGCCCGCCCGACCCCGCTCCTGCTCAAGATTGCCCCGGACATCGATGACAGCGCAATGGATGACATCGCCGAGGTTTGTCTTGCGAGCGGCATTGACGGTCTCATCATCACCAACACCACGATTGGCCGCCCGCCTGGTCTGCGCAGCCCTTACGCCCGCGAAACCGGCGGTCTTTCAGGCGCGCCGCTGTTTGAGCCATCAACCGCGGTGCTCCAGGCGATGCGTGCACGTCTGGGCCGCCGCCTGGTGCTGATCGGAGTGGGCGGGGTTGCGAGCGGCGCCGACGCCTATGCCAAGATCCGCGCTGGCGCCAGTCTGGTTCAGCTCTATACCGCCCTTGTCTATGAGGGGCCCGGACTTGTGGCCCGCATCAAGCGTGAACTGGGTGAACTTCTTTCCCGCGACGGCTTTACCCGGGTGGAAGATGCCGTAGGCATCGAGGTGTCTTGAACGGCTTGCCGCCTTGCTGCGTTTTCAGCGCCGCAGCAGGACATGACCTCGCAGGGCCGCGATGGGCCGGGCTTCATCCTCCTGCCACATCTGGGCATGAACATTGACGGTCCGCCGGCCGCGCTTGACGATGCGGGCCCGCGCGTAGCTGGTAAGAGCCCGTCCGCTACGCAGGTAATCGATCGCCATATCGACCGGCTTGGGCAACTCGGCGCAGGCCAGCTCATGGACGACCTGTGCGAGGGCTGCGGTTTCCAGGAGTGCGCCGATAACCCCGCCATGCAGGGCGGGCAACAGCGGGTTGCCGACCAGCTTCTGGTCGAACGGCAATTCGAGGACCACGCCGTCCTGATCCTGCAACACCCTTATCCCCATCCATCGGCAGTAGGGGATGGAATTCAGGAGCGCCTCCTGTGCCATCGCCGCCGCGCTCATAGGGGCCTGCCTTCAGGGCGGGTCAGCATGAACGCAGCCGTGCACAGGGCGATGACTTCTTGATCAGCCTCGTTGTAGGCGCTGCCGCGCACAAAGGCGATTTCATGGGTGACCTTAAGACATTCGGCCTCGCCCACGATCGCCATGCCTTTTGCGGCCGGCTTCAGATAATCGATTCTGAGATCCAGCGTCGCGATCGGCAGCGGCTGGTGCAGGGCACTCATCACCGCCGCACCACAGAGCTGATCGAGCAGCGAGGTAATGACACCACCGTGTATCACCCCGCTCTGGGGGTCGCCGATCAGATCTTCACGCCAGCTGATCCTGGCCTTAGCCTGTCCAGCCCTGGCCATCACGACTTCGCCGCCTATGGCTGCAAACCAAGGTGTTACCCCTACCATGCGTCGCGCCTGGTCCTGCCAGTCTGAGTTCTGCATCATGCCGCAGCAATGCGCGCCAAGACCTCGACCTGTCAATGTTTGACCGTATCAGACAAGTTGACGCGTCGTCACGTTCCTTTACACTTCCAGGGTCACAGATCAGGACCGATCATGGATCTGACTAACACTACGCGAGCACGCGTTACAGGCAAGCGCGAACGGACCAAGCAGCAAAACCGTCAGCTGATCCTGCAGGCCGCCCGCCAGGTTTTCGCCGAAATTGGTTACGGCGCCACTACCGTGCGCGATATCGTGCGGGCAACGCCCCTGGCCGCAGGAACCTTCTACAATTATTTCAATTCGAAGGAGGAGGTTTTCCAGGCGATGCAGGACGAGATTGCCTTGCGCATCCGTCCACGCCTGCATGAGGAACGGGCCAAAGCCCGGAGCATCGAAGAGTTTATTTCGGGTACCTTCCGCACCTTTTTCGAGTATGTTGCGTCCGACGAGGCCAATTTCCACGCCATCCGGCGCAATACCGACACCTTGCGGGTGCGCATGGATACCCCAGAAATCCTGGCCGGATTTCAGGAGCTGCGGAGTGATCTTGAAGAGGCGATCGCCAATGGCCTGTTTCCCTCGCTCGATGCCGATTATCTGATGGCGGCGATCGTCGGCGTCGCTTTCGAGATCGCCGAGCGCATGCTGCGTCGTGCGCGGGCCAATACCGAGGATGCAACACGCTTCGCCACGGCCTTGTTCATGGGTGGAATCAAGGCATTGCCCACCGTAAATTCAGGAGACACCACGTGAGAGCCCTTGTTTGCCGCACCCTGGCCGAAGATCTCGATGGGCTTGCTATCGAAGAACTGGAGCTTCCCGCCCTCTCACCAGAAGAGGTTCGCATCAGGGTGGGTGCCGCCGCCGCCAATTTTCCCGACATCCTGATGGCTCAGGGCAAATACCACTTCCGTCCCGAGCCTCCCTTCATCATCGGTGGCGAATGCGCCGGCGAAGTGGTGGCGGTTGGTGAGGCGGTACGCGGGATTGCGCCCGGCGACAGGGTCGTGGGCGGTGATTTGACCGGCGGCTTCGCGCAATTACGTCACCTTGGTCAGAACCGGGTCAGGCCAATCCCAGCGGGCATCGACTTTGCCACCGCTGCCGCATTCACCACCGCCTATCTGACGGCATATGTCAGCCTGGTACGACGCGGCGAGATCGAACGCGGCGAAACCCTGCTGGTTCATGGTGCAGCGGGCGGGGTTGGACTTGCCGCGGTCGATCTGGGGCGGGCGCTCGGAGTGCGTGTCATCGCCACCGCCTCCAGCGAAGACAAGCGTGCTTTCCTGCGCGACTACGGCGCCGATCACGTGCTGCCCTCATCAGGCTTTCGTGATGCGGTCAAGGATCTCACCCGTGGACGCGGCGCCGATGTGATCTATGATCCGGTTGGCGGCGCGGTCTTCGATGAAAGCGTGCGCTGCATCGCCTTCGGCGGTCGCCTTCTTGTCGTTGGATTTGCCTCCGGACGGATCGGTCAGCTGCCGTCCAACCTCGCACTGATCAAGGGTTTTTCCCTCGTCGGCGTGAGGGCCGGTGAATATAGCCGACATTACCCGGAAAAGGGGCGCCAAAACCTCGCCGCCATCGATGAGCTTCTGGAACAGGGAAAACTCCGCCCGCACATCTGCGCCCGCTTCGGGCTTGAACAGGCGACGAACGCCCTCAAGATGCTGCAAACCCGCAAGGCGATCGGCAAAGTGATCGTCGAGCCCTAGGCGGCAACGCTATCCAGTGCCTTCATGACCGCATCGGTCATGGCCATGGTGCCAACCTTGGTCATTCCGGGCTGCATGATGTCGGCGGTCCGATAACCCTGGCCGAGAACCTGCTCGACGGCTTTTTCCAGCAGCACCGCATCTTCGATGCGGGCAAAGGAGTAGCGCAGGCACATCGCCAGCGACAGAATGCAGGCCAGCGGGTTTGCAACACCCTTGCCGGCAATGTCCGGCGCGCTGCCATGCACGGGCTCATAAAGAGCCGCCTGACGGCCCTGCGCATCCTTGGCCCCCAGCGAAGCAGAAGGCAGCATGCCAATGGAGCCGGTTAGTTCGGCCGCCTCATCCGACAGGATATCGCCAAAGAGATTATCGGTGACGATGACGTCGAACTGTTTGGGATTTTTGACCAGCTGCATGGCACAGGAATCAGCCAGGATATGACTCAGTGCGACATCGGGAAATTCCCGGTCATGCACGCTTTGTACGACCTGCCGCCACAGCACGCCGCTGACCATGACGTTGGATTTTTCGGCGGAGGCAACACGGCTTGCGCGCAGGCGCGCAAGTGCGAAGGCGACCCGGGCAATGCGCTCGATTTCACCGGTCGTGTAGACCTGCGTGTCCACAGCGCGCTTCTGGCCGTCCGGCAGGTCCGTGATTTCCTTGGGCTCACCGAAATAAACCCCTCCGGTCAACTCGCGCACGATCAGAAGATCAAGACCAGAGACGATTTCCGGCCGCAAGGATGAGGCATCGGTCAGCGCCCCGAAGCACAAGGCTGGCCGCAGATTGGCAAACAGCGCGAGGTCCTTGCGCAGACGCAATAGGCCGCGCTCTGGCTTCTTGTCAAAACTCAGTCCGTCCCAACGCGGCCCGCCAACCGCCCCGAAGAGGACGGCATCGGCGGCCTTCGCCTTGTCGATGGTGTCCTGGGGATCCGGTGTCCCCAGCACCTCATAGGCTGCGCCACCGATGAGAGCACTCTCCGTGGTGACCGCAAAGCCGCGCTTGCGGCGAAACCAGTCAAGGACCCGTGCCGTCGCGTCCAGAACCTCCGGTCCGATACCGTCACCGGGCAGAAGCAGAATTTTTGCCGCCATGATTTGCTCAACCTAAAGCCATGCTACCGACTGAGACCGACGCTGCTCGAACGCCGCAATCGCATCCTCCTGGCGCAGCGTCAGGGCAATGTCATCCCAGCCATTGATCAGACAGGCCTTGCGGAACGGATCGATGTCGAACTTGACGCAGCCGCCATCAGGACCCCGGATCTCCTGCGCCTCAAGATCGACAGTGATGATGGCGTTGGCACCGCGCTCGGCATCATCCATGAGCTTGTCAACGTCGGCCTGCGGCAATGCGATGGGCAAAATGCCATTCTTGAAGCAGTTGTTGTAGAAAATATCAGCGAAGCTGGGGGCGATAACGCAGCGTATGCCAAAATCCAGCAGCGCCCAGGGCGCGTGCTCGCGGCTCGAGCCACAGCCAAAATTGGCCCCGGCGACGAGAATCTGGGCCTTGGAATAGGCCGGCTGATTGAGCACGAAATCGGGATTTTGGCTGCCATCTGGACGGGTGCGCAGTTCGTGAAACAGCGCCCTACCCAATCCGGAGCGCCGGATCGTCTTCAGAAATTGCTTGGGAATGATCATGTCGGTGTCGACATTGATCATCGGCAAGGGCGCAGCAATGCCGCGCAGTGTCTTGAAAGGTTCCATGGCGGCAGAAGCTAGCGGCGCCCACGATCCGGAGCAAGATGTCAAAGCGCAGCCAACTGGCTTTTATCGCGCTTGCGCGCCCGAAAGCGTCAGGATGACCACAGGTAACGCCCCACGCGGCTCTGGTGATGCCAGCCACAGACAGCCTGCGGGTGCGCAGAAGATGATGTCCAAACGCGGTTTGGGGCGGGAACGATGCGCTGACATCCTCCCTGCCCTGACAGGGATGGTTGCAAAACACAGCTTCGGGCCGCTAGACGGGCGCCCCTCCAAAGGTTCCAACGCGCTGTCCGCGCGCCGTCATCTGGCGGGGACAGACCATTGGACCTGTCTTGGGGCCTGAACACCGCAGCTTTGCGCCCTGTCCGGAACCCTCAGCTCGCTTCGCCCGCCTCGTCGCGGTTCAAGCCCTTCTGCGCCAGCGCCGACAGATAGGCAGGCCACAGGCGCCCTTGTTCCTGTGCAAGTCGATAGAGCCAGTCCCAGCTATAGAGCCCGCTGTCGTGACCGTCGGAAAAAACAATGCGCACGGCATAATTGCCGACCGGTTCAAGATTTTCGATACGGACCGCCCTCTTGCCGCCAATGATCTTGCGCTGCGAGGGCGAATGACCCTGGACTTCCGCACTCGGGGATTCCACGCGCAGATATTCTGCCGACAGACGTATGTTCTCGCCATTGTCGAAGCCGATGGTCAGAACATCGCGGGCCGGGGACACCTTTAGTTCGCGGGGCCAGGGCGCCGTCATCGCCGGGCAAGCTCCTCCTCACTGAGCTGGCGGGCCTCACCGGGCAGCATGATGGGAACACCGTCGCGAATAGGATAGGCAAGACCGGCACTGCGGCTGATCAGCTCCTGACGCTCGCGATCATAGCGCAAAGTGCCCTTGGTCAGCGGGCAAACGAGGATTTCGAGCAGCTTGGGATCCACCTCTGACATCATGTCCCTCGTTTCAGTTCATCGTTGCGCCGCCCGGTGCGTCACGGCCGGACATTTCGAGCAATGCAATCAAGGTTTTCACCCGTTCCGTCCAGTCGACAGCCTCGAGCAGGGCCTGTTTTTCCGCCGGCTCGAACGGACAGAGCATAGCAAGCGCGTTGACGAGCGCCTCAGCCGGCGCATTGGCCATCGATTCCCAATCGGCCTGCATGTCGCGATGGACCAGATAGGTTTTGAGCGCGCTCACGAGACGGTTGCGGGGAAATGCTTCGGCGGTTTCCGCCGGCGGATTGAGATCTTCGGCAAAACCGCGGTAATCGGCAGTGATCTGGCGAAACGGCGTGACGACATTGTGCTCGTCAACGACGCGGAAACGGCAGATCCCGGTCAGGGTTATAAGATACCGCCCATCCTCGGTCTCGCGGAAGCCGGTCAGCCGTCCGACACACCCGACGGCACACAGCGCCGGCTTGAGTGTACGGCTCTCGTTCTCGGCCGGCTGTACCATGCCAATCAGCCGGTTGCCGGCCAGCGCCGCATCCACCATGGCAAGATAGCGTGGCTCGAAAACGTTGAGCGGTAATTGACCACGCGGCAGCAGCACCCCTCCTGTCACAGGAAACACAGTGAGAGTGGTTGGCAGGTCCTCGATACGCGCATGGGGGCGATTGCCAGACATGGTTCACTCACGAAAACAGGATCGAGGACAGACGGCGCCGTCCCTCCAAAGTACGCGGATCCGCAGCGCCCATAGCCTCAAACAGCGTCAGAAGCTGTTTGCGCGCGGCCTCGTCGTTCCATTTGCGATCCCGGCGGGTCAGTTCCAGCAGTTCTTCGACAGCCCCCCGGCGATCGCCGGCCGCATCGAGCGCGAGCGCCAGATCATACCGTGCCTGATGGTCATTGGGGTTCACGGCAAGCCGGGCGCGCAGCGGCTCGGCGGCCGCGCCGGCCGAACCTGCCGCCTCGCGCAGCTTGAGCTCGGCATCAATGGCCCGGATTGCCTCGTCCTGGGCGCCGTCCGGGCGCACCAGCCCAAGGGTGGCGCGGGCGCGCTCAACATCGCCGCTCGTCAGATAGCAACGGGCCAACCCGGCAACGGCCTTGGGATTACCTGGATCTTCCTGCAGCACCGCGCCATAGGCTTGGGCTGCGGACGCCAGATCACCCGCCTCTACTGCTTCCTGAGCAGCGGCCAGCAGGTCCTCGACACCTGAAGCTACGGCGGCGCCACCCGTCAATTGTTCAATGAAGCCGCGCAGCTGGCTTTCCGGAACCGCCCCCATGAAGCCATCCACCGGCTGGCCATTGCGGAAGGCATAGACCGTGGGAATGGACTGGATACGCAGCTGCCGGGCGATTTCCTGGTTTTCGTCGACATTGACCTTGACGAGGCGGACCGCGCCTTTGGCTTCTGTAACCAGCTTTTCGAGGAGCGGGGTAAGTTGCTTGCAGGGCCCGCACCACGGTGCCCAGAAGTCGACGATGACCGGCACCTCGCGCGAGGCTTCCAGCACGTCGGCGGCAAAAGTTTCGAGTGATGCGTCCTTGATAAAGGCGCCTGCAGCACCAGCCGGGCCGGGATTCGGCTTTGCACTGGTAATGGGTCTGCCTCCGGGACCGATCAATGACATGGCTTGCTCTTTCCGTGAACGGTAACAACTGGGCTGAAGATGGGCGCATCGCCTGCGAAAGAAAAGAGGTCAGCAGACAGTGCTTGCCCCGTCAGAGGGGATGATGGCGCTCGAGCACCTCGGCACAGGCATTGACGGCCCCGATCACTGCCTCAACCGGCGTGCCCGCACGCATAAGGGCCACAAACTGGCCAACGATCCGGTTCCACTCCACCTCGCCCGCAGCCGCATGGGTTTTGGCATCGGCGAGGAGCTCAACATAGCGTTCGGCTTCGGAAATAAAGAACAGGATGCCGCCGGCACGTTCAGGATGGGCGAGAATACGCGCGGCAAATTCGCGGTGGGCGAATTGGCTAGCGTGATGGCGCCGGACGGCAGGAGGGGCAAGGAACGGCCGCAGCGGGCGCCACTCAAATAGCACCGAGAGCAAAAGAAAGGCTGCGACCTGAACCGCAAACCCGTCGCGGAGGGAGAACTGCGGCAGGAACCAGCTAAGCACTCCTCCTGCCACCAGCGCCGCTAGAGCCGCCCAGATCACCGGATAAAGTGTATAGCGGTCGCTCTGCGGCAAGACCGTTAAGACAAAGCGGGCCTTTGTCCTGGCCTCAGCCGCTGTCATCGCCACTTTGATACGGCTGCGCTCCGCCTCAGCCATGCTGCCAAATCGCCTCACCATGACCCCGACGCTCCACCGCCGCCAAATGAACCACCGCCACCGGAAAAGCCGCCACCAAAGCCGCCTCCAGATCCGCCACCAAAGCCACCGCCGAACCCGCCACCGAGGCCGCCGATAAAGAACAGGGGCCAAAAGAAACGGCCAAACAAAATCCAGAGCAGGAATAATATGAGAAGCCCGCCGATGTGGAACCCTCCGTGGCCATGCTGGCCTGTTCCGGTTGACTGCGGCAGCGCGCTGGCATCACCACCGAGCACCTTCAAGAGGATCCGCGTGCCCGCAAGCACACCCCCGTCATAGTCCCCGGTACGAAATTTCGGCACCATTACGTTGTGAATGATGAGCTCGCTCTGGACGTCGGTCAGCCGTCCCTCGAGCCCATAGCCGACCTCAATGCGTACCTTGTGCTCTTTGGGCGCAACGATCAGCAGGACACCATTGTCCTTGCCCTTCTGGCCTATTCCCCAAGCCCGCCCCAGTCGGTAGCCATATTGCGCGATGGTGTAGCCTTGCAGTGTCGGCAGGGTAACCACCACAACCTGCTGACCGGTCTTGCGTTCCTGCTCCGCCAGCATGCTGGAGAGTTCGGACTGGGTGGCAGGCGAAAGGATATGGGCATCATCGACCACCCGGCCGGTCAGCGGCGGAAACTTCGGTCCCGCCAGTGCAACGCCGATAAAGAGAAACGCGCCGATCAGGCCTAGCGGCCAGCGCAATCTTGCCATCCTGTTACGCATCAAAAGTGAACCTTGGGCACCTGCTGCTCTTGCTGACTGATGGTGAAGGTCGCCATGACTTTGGCCTTCGGATAGAAGATCGCCGCGATCCAGCGACTTGGAATGGTGCGCAAAGTCGTATTGTAGCGCTGCACGGCCTTGATGTAGTCGCGACGTGCCACGGCAATGCGGTTTTCCGTGCCCTCCAGTTGCGCCTGTAACGCCAGGAAGTTTTGGTTCGATTTCAGCTGGGGATAGCGCTCACTGATCGCCATCAAGTGTCCCAATGCGCCGGTAAGCTGGGCCTGGCTCTGTTCGAACGCATGGAAGGCTTTCGGATTGGTAAGAATATCCGATGGCAGCACCGTCTGTGTCGCCTTGGCCCGCGCCTTTGCCACCTCGATGAATACGGTCTGCTCCTGCTTGGCGTAGCCTTTGACCGTCGCCACCAGATTGGGAATCAGATCAGCCCGACGCTGGTACTCGTTGAGAACCTGGCTCCAGGCCGCTTTGACCTGCTCGTCCTGGGTCGGAACAGCATTGATGCCACAGCCCGACAAACCCACAGCGAGAACAATAATCGTCCCCAGACCTGCAAGGATTCGACTAAGCCTTTGAAACATATGGATTCCTTTCGCCCCAACTGTCCCAGGAGGACACCACGCCCCAACATATGGGCCCTTGCGGGAGTGGTTGCAATGGGACCGCGGCCCCTGCCGTCAGCGCCGCGCCTGCGCGCGCCAGCGGAGAAAACGCGGATCTTGATCGAAGAGCCGGATCAGCCGGCCTGTACGCACTTCCATGCCGATGGGGTTGGTATGGTAGACGGTATCGGCCATCTGCGAAGGCGGAAACATGGCCTCCTGGGGGGTACCCAGCATTTCAATGCCAAGACTACGGTAAAAGCCCGCGATGCGTGCGAACACTTTTTCCTGCGCATATTGAGGAAAATATAGTGTGTTGGGCCAGGTGGCAAAAACCGTCACCTGATGACGCCTTGCCCAGTGCACGAAGGCGATGATCGCCTTCACACCCGGACTGCTGCGGACGAAATGGATTTGAAGCGGCGCATGGGTCGCAACATTGGCCCTGGCGTCGATGGCATGGCCCTGGCCATAAGGTCCGACATCGGAAAAAGCTTCTGCCCGCACTTTGGCCATCCAGCCCTTGCGCATGCGAAAGATCCAGGTATCAACGATACGCCAGGGTTTAACAGCGAACACGAAAAACAGCCGCTGCCGCCAGTTGAGACTCCGCCAGTAATCACCACCGCAGGTATAGACAGCGTCAACCAGACTGTTCTCGGGGCGGGTGTAGTTGTAGGCAAGATATTCGAGTGGCAGCAGTACCGCATCACCCGGTTTCACAATCTTTCTACCTTCAAAAATCTGGAATCCAGGTCCCATCGACGCCGCGAGGCCGAAATCGAAGGCATGGATGTGCAGCGTGTGGGCGAGACGGCGGGTGTCAATGCCGGCCAGCGCATTGGATCCGGCAATGATGACGAGCTTGGGCGAGGCCATAGCATTGCCGCGGAGTACCTTGGCCTCGATATAGGAGCAGGTGTAGTAGCCGTTGCGCGTCGGTGCACCGGCCTGTGCCCAGGCACTGAGCCCGGCCAGAACGGCAAGGCCGCACAGGGCTACGGCACACAGCAGGAGATAGCGCGCAGCCGACATCATCAGAACCGGTAGTAAATGAATTCGCTGACAGCACCCGAATTGATCGCATCGATGCCGGCGAAGAGAATGGCCGCAGAGAGAATGGCAAATTGCGGCGTCAGACGAAAGGCAAAAAGTTGGCCCAGCCGCGTTTGGGCCTCCGGTACGAAGCCACAAAGCTCCATGCTGTTGGGCAGGCCCCAGCAAATGATGATCCCAAGGATTGGGGCGCCGATATCAAGCCACATCCTTGTCTGGTCAAACTCCTGCCGAACGATATGCAGACCCAAGACCGTGAAATCGTGATGGATGCCAAAAACTTTCAGCGCGTTTGACATCAGCTGTATTCCGTTCAGCCCGATCAGCCCCGCATAAACCAG
>JAKAVI010000322.1 GCA_021817355.1 Pseudomonadota bacterium
CGGCACGGGCAAGGCGAAAGGCAAGCTTGGTATTGCGGTATTCGTGGCGCACGGCAAGGCGCTCGAGCTTGGCAAAATCGGCAAAATAGCGGATGCGCAGGCAGCCGGCTGGTTCATCGCCAACATAGCCGATCAGATGTGTGGCAGTGAGGTCATTGCCGTCAAACTCTTCTTCAAGCGGGCAGTCCTGTTCGGCGATATAGGTGGCGCCACGAATGGCACAGACCTGCATCAAATCATTGAGGTTGCGGGCGATGCTGACAGAAAGTTCACCTGTTCTGAGGCCAGGGCGATGATCATCGTATATGGGCATGGGCCCGGAATTCTTGGTGCGATGAAAGCGATAGAGCGTGGGCGCAAGTACGCCATCGATGATGGTGCCACGCTGAAAGCCAAGGCTTTCGGTGAGGCGCCGGCCGGCCTCGGTTGCGGGATAGGCATAGAGGTCGGCATCTTCGTAGCGGCCACCGGTAATGCGCTCGACAATGGTCGGGATCGCCGCGGCCAATGTTCCGGGAGCATAAATTGCCCAAGTATAGATGCCCGCGGGTCGCTCGGTTTGGTTAACCAGGCACGAAGGAGGCGGATCAAGACGGTTGAGCGTACCGTCGGCGAGGCGCTTTAAGCCCTCCTGGTTAAGCATGAGGAAGCATAAAAGCCCTTCCGCTTCGGGGTTCTGCGAATTGAAGCTGCTGCGCCGCGTAATTCCCCAGAAGCTGTTGGGGTCTTGGCTGACGACGCGGTGCACCACGTCATTGGGTGCGACCGTGCCGATGGTCGGGCGAGCCTTTTCAACGACGCGGTCGATTGTTGCGCCGGTTGGTGCAAATGCTAGTAGGCGCTTGCCCCATTTGCTAGGCTCCAGGCTAGCGAGATCGTGACGGGCCGGCAGAGTACTGGTTTCTGCTTTTCCATCGCGAACCATGCGGATGTCATGTGCCGTCATCGAATTCACCTTTCTTGAAGGCTGCTGATATAGAAACGCTAGGCAGAAAAACGGAGTTTGTATGCAGCCTGTAGCGGAACGGGCCGTTCCGACGTCGGAACAGGCGGCACATGCGTTGCGCGCGCTTCCTGATTGGGAAGGTGCGCGGCTATTCCTGGAAATCGTGCGTCGCGGTAGTTTCCGTGCGGCCGCCGACGGACTCAATCTTTCGGTCAATGCGCTGCGTCGCCGCTTCACCATGTTTGAAGATCAGCTCGGCATGATCCTGCTCACACGTCACACCGACGGTATCCGTCTGACGAGTGAAGGCGAGCTGATGCTGCCAGCAGCTGAACGCATGGAAGCAGCGTCCTTCGATTTTGCGCGCGCCTGGGGTCAGGCATCGCAGCTGAGCGGGGAGGTACGTCTTGCCGTGACAGAGGGTCTTGGTACCTTCTGGATTGCGCCGCGCCTGATTGAGTTTCAGCGTGCCCATCCCAGCCTGCTCGTCGACATGCGCTGTGGCATGACACCGGCCGACGTATTGCGTCTGGAGGCCGACATCGCAATTCAGATCCTGCGTCCTGAGGCCAAGGATGTGCGCGTCGTCAAACTGGGACGGCTGCACGCGATGCCGTTTGCGTCACGAGAGTATGTGGCGACTTATGGTTCGCCCAAGACAATGTCCGAACTGCGCGACCACCGGCTCGTCCTTCAAAACTCCGACCAGGTGGCAAGTGACGAGCACTTCAAGGTGGTGTTTCCCAACACCCCGCAACAGGGCATCGTGACGGTGCGCTCCAATGTGAGCAGTGCACATCTGTGGGCGATCGCCCATGGCGCAGGCATCGGCTGGTTGCCGACCTATTCCCCGCACATCACCGCCAACTTGGTCCCGCTCAACCTGCCACTCGTTATCAGCCAGGACATCTGGCTGACCTACCACCCTGACGGAAACAAGATCCAGCGCGTGCGCCGGCTCATCGACTGGGTGATCGATGCCTTCTCACCCAAGACGTGTCCTTGGTTCCGGGATGAATTCATCCATCCACGGGATCTGCCCACAGATTCGCGCTGGAAGTCGATGGCAAGCTGGTTCGATGTACGGCACGGAGACTAAAATATGACAATTTGTCAATATTTTGTGTCTTGCGTGATCCGGCTTTGACAACAGGCGACAAATCTTGAAGTTAGTATTTTCAATGTGTTAGGCAGTATCCGAGACGATATTGACCGCTATCGTGTTCCGATAATGGAACGCGTCTACTCGTTTGGGGGTACATCGCGCTCAACTTAGAACGTATACAATTTTGGAGAAATAAGGAGTGGCTTTGGTATGCAGCCGCTACACAGGGATTGGCAGGGCGAACGCATCAAGGGTGCCAGATTTTCGCTAGGGCTGATCGCCCATGATCTTGCCCGCTACATCGAGGAAATCGCCGGAGCCGGAATGGAGGATACCGCCGCCTTGATGCGGATGGCCCATCTGGACCTTCTGGCTAAAGTCAACGCAATCGAACTTGAAGAATTCAAGGCCATGGCAACGCTGAACGAAGTGCCGCATGGGCAGGCGACGGAGTTTCTGCTCGATGATGAGACCGAGATCGAGGCGAAGAAGCCCCACCGTCTTGCCCCCATCCGCATGCTCCAGAAGCTGACACCGGCATCAGACGGCACCTTCCGCGATGAGCGGCTGCGCCAGGCGCTCGAACTCTGGCAGGGGCTCTTGGTAAGCGGCAAATATCCTACCCGCACGGCGATGACGCCGCGCCTCATGAGCGGTTTTTTGCGCCAGGTCTGCCTCCTGCAGATCGATGCCAAGAGCGGCGGCTTCATGGTGCGGGTCTGCGGCGATGCCATCGAACACGCCTGGGGGCGCTCGCTTGCGGGTCTCGTCGCCGAGGATCTCAACCAGCTGTCGGCGGGCAAAGGCGACAGCCTGCGCCAGATCTGCCGCTGGCTGGTGGAATTCGCACAGCCCCTGATCGTCGAGGGCCTCCTCCTGCCGGCCACAAGCTCGGTCCGTCGGGAGTGTCTATTTCTGCCGCTCGGCGAGAGCGAAGCTGCGCTCGATCACGTTGTGGCCGTGATCGGTGCTGCACGCCTGGACTGACTGGGCAACAGGTTTCTCCTCCTCCGCCAGCGTTTTGACGAGGGCAAGCACCCGTTCGCGGGTCTGGGGTGAGGGGATGCGCCGGAACGCGCGCATCAGCTCAAGGCCTTCGACGCTCTCACGAAACTCTCTTGAGGTGGGATAGGCCCCGCTTCCCGCCTCTCTGCCAGCCTCTTCACTCAGGAAGAAGCTTTCGACCGGCAGTTCGAGCAGCTCGGCCACCATCTTGAGCCGTCCGGCCGAGATGCGGTTCTTGCCGCTCTCATATTTTTGCAGCTGCTGAAACGATACCCCCAGCTGCCGGGCCATCGCCGCCTGGGTGATGCCGCTGCGCTCGCGCAAGCTGCGCACCCGCCAGCCCACGGCCACGTCGAGCTTGGATGCTGTGCCTTTCATGAGACCCTGATCTCTTCCCCCGCGGCGGCGCACTACACCCGAATTCTCCCATCGCATCAAGAAGCAATTGGCTCCTTGGACAAAGTGGTGAAATCGGGGAGCTTCCTTGGTGCAATGCAAAAATAGCGCGGATTGTATTCAAAGTCAGATCCGTAAAATACACATATGGCTTACGTCTTGATCTTGTGTTCGGTATCCGGCGCACGGGAACAGGAATTCCTCCAGGAATTTGCGGACCCTGAGCGCCCACGCGCCAACTCTTCGCTTTTCACCATGTTCTTGGTCCCAAGGGGATCGGGCCCGTGTCGCGCGCAGGGACCGCAGACCCTGACCTATTCCGGGGTTCGCCGATGCTGTCCCCTGATCCAGCGCACGGTGCCAGGTTGTCGATGGTGGTGGTGAGAATCTGCGTAAATCTGGTGCACTGCTCAACGCGTGAGGAAACG
Source organism: Pseudomonadota bacterium (assembly GCA_021817355.1). The sequence continues at coordinate 3,881 of JAKAVI010000322.1, forward strand.
ACACGGCGTTGGAGTTCTCGACCGTCGGTTCAGTGAGCTTTGTGATTTGCGGCCGGATAGCGCCTGGCCTGGCCCGACAGCGGGAGGGGCGGGAGCCCCGACCAAGCGGTGGGCCGTCCATAACTTTCCTTCTGCCACCAAACGGCTTGCTCATGCGCCGCGTACCTTCACTGCTTTTGTGTCTTTCCTATGCCAAGCCATACCATGCGCTCCGACCTTTACCGTGCAGGACGAGATGGCCGTTTTCGAC